>JAATFS010000005.1 GCA_015655035.1 Lysobacterales bacterium
GTCAGCAGCAGGGGCGCACGCGCCCCCGGCGGCCAGACGATGGCGATGTCGTTGCGCGTGTGCTTGCCGTCGCTGCCGGTCTTGTCGCCGATCTTCCAGTCGCGCGGCAAGCCGGCGCGCAGGCAGGTGTCGCCGGTGCGGTTGTCCAGCAGCCAATCGGTCAGCCGTTGCCGCGACGCTGGCCGCAGAACGTCACCGAGTAGCAGCGCCTGCAGATTGGCGGCCATCGCCGCAGGGGTGGTGGTATCGCGCGGATCGCCAGGCACGTAGTGATTCAACTCCGGCTCGCGGCGATCGCTGCGGCTGACCGGATCGCCGATTTCCCGTAGGAACGCGGTCAGGCCCGCTGGCTTCCCGACCAGCGGCAGCAACAGGTTCGCCGCCGGGTTGTCGCTCCAGATCAGCGTGGCCTGGCACAGTTCGGCCACGCTCAATTCGCCGCCGACATGACGCCCGGTGATCGGCGCATGGCTGAGCAGGTCTGCACGACGGACGGGCAAGCGCTGGTCCAGGGCAAGCTCGCCACGATCGACCCGTTGCAACACCGCGCCCGCCAACAGGAACTTGAAGGTGCTGCACATCGGGAAGCGCTCGTCCTGGCGCTGCCCGATGCGTTGACCGGTAGCGCCGTCGATCAGGCTTACGCCCAGCCGCCCGCCGCTGCGACGCTCCAGGTCGGAAAGTCGCTCCCGTAGCCGCGCAGCCGGTTCGCCCAGCAGCGTGGCATGGGTGACCGGGCTCACCAGCGCCGCCATCGCCAATCCCGACCATTGCAGGAACTGCCGTCTTGCGATCATTGCCACCCTCCCGGAGTGCTGATTACTCGGTCGCCGAGCATGACCGAACACCACCGAGGTTATCCGATCCACGCCAGGAGCGAATCACGCCTCCTCCCTGAACCGCTGCGTGCCATAGCGCTGCGCCCAGCTGGCGTGCACCTCTACACGGCACGACGACCTGGACTTCGCAATAGTCGCCGCATCCGTTCCAGCCAGGATTTCGTCATGTCCCAGCCACCGCCGTTGCGTCCCTTGGTCTACCAATCCAGTTATGAATACCAGGACGAGGACGAGGCGCAGACCATCGCGGAACTGGAAGAAATCATCGTCGGCATGGCCCGGACCGTCGCCGATACCGAAGGGCACGCGCATCGGGCGGTGCACGCCAAGGGCCATGGGCTGCTGCGCGCACGGCTAGAAGTCCTTGACGGCCTGCCGGCGGAATACGCGCAGGGCTTGTTTGCCACACCCGCCCGCTACGACACGCTGGTGCGGCTGTCCTCGCCGCCGGCCGAACAACTGCCCGACAGTGTGTCCACACCGCGCGCGATGGCGCTGAAGGTGCTTGGGGTACAGGGTGAGCGCGTAGCCGGTTCGGAAGAACAGCACAGCCAGGATTTCCTGATGGTCAACGGTCCGGTATTCGTGAGTCCTGGCCCCAAGGGTTTCCTGCGCTCCACCAAATTGCTGGCGCTGACCACCGAGAGAATGCCGCGCACCAAGAGCGTGATCTCGGCCGTGCTGCGCGGTACCGAGGCGGCGCTGGAAGCGCTTGGTGGCGAAAGCAGCACACTCAAGGCCATAGGGGGCCAGCCCCAGATCCACCCGCTGGGCGAAACCTTCTTCAGCCAAGTGCCGTTTCTGTATGGGCCGTACATGGCCAAGTTCTCGCTGGTGCCGGTATCGGCGGAGCTGACCGCCCTGACCGGCACACCACTCGAAGGTGGCGACGAGGATGCGCAACGCGAAGCAATCAATGCTTTCTTCGCCGCACAGACGACCCCGGTGCAATGGGAGCTGCGCGCGCAGTTGTGCACCGATGTGGAACGGATGCCGATCGAGGACGCCACGGTGGAGTGGCCTCAGGCGCTCAGCCCCTACGTCAGCGTGGCGCGCCTGAGCATCGCCGCCCAGGTCGCCTGGGACGCGACGCTATCGCCGCAGCGCGAAGACGCACTCGCGTTCGCGCCCTGGCACGCACTCGCGGCGCATCGGCCATTGGGCGCGCTCAACCGCGCGCGCAAGCAGGTGATGGTGGGGTCGCGGCAGTTCCGCTCCGGATTCAACCACTGTCCGATCCACGAACCTTCTCTGCGCAGCGGCGATCCTGGCGTAAGCGACCCGGCGCCGGGTGGCCCGGCCCGGCCGTAACCCATCGCAGGGAAGCGACGTGCTGGACTGAACCGCGAACGCTTGGCCCGGCGCTATGCGTGGCGCGCCATCGGAACGGCGCTCAGGCCGTGCCTTCCAGCAGTTCCAGCCACGCCTGTTCGGCCTGCGCCAACTGCTGCACGGTGGCCTCGCGGTCGCGTCCCAGCACGGCCATTTTCTCGCTGTCGGCATAGTTGCCCGGATCGGCCAGTTGCCGGTCCAGTTCGTCGCGTTGCGCCTCCAGCTCACCCACACGCTTCTCGGCACTGGCCAACTTGTGCGGATTGGCCGGCTTTCTCGGGGCCAGCGGCGGCGTCGGCGGCGCGGGCGTCGGAGCCACTTCGGCCAGCTTCTGCTTGGTGCCTTGCGCAGTCGGACGGCTGCGCAGCCAGGCGGCGTATTCGTCCAGGTCACCGGCGAACGGCTCGACCACGCCGTTGGCCACGCGCCAGAAGGTATCGCACACCAGACCGATCAGATGGCGGTCGTGCGAGACCATGACGATGGCGCCCTCGAAATCGCTCAACGCCTCGGCCAGCGCTTCGCGCATTTCCAGGTCGAGGTGGTTGGTGGGTTCGTCCAGCAGCAGCACGTTGGGCTGCTGCCAGGCGATCAGCGCCAGTGCCAAGCGCGCGCGCTCGCCACCGGAGAAGCCGTCCACCGGCTCAAAGGCACGGTCGCCGGGAAAATTCCACTTGCCGAGGAAATCGCGGAACGCCTGGTTGGAGCCATCCGGCGAGATGTCGCGGAAATGGTCGATCGGCGACTGCCCCTCGTGCAGGGATTCCACCGTGTGCTGGGCAAAGTAGCCGATACGCAGATCCGGATGCGCGCTGCGCTCGCCGGACAGCGCCGCCAGGTCGCCGACCAGGGTCTTCACCAGCGTGGACTTGCCGGCGCCGTTGGGACCGAGCAGGCCGATGCGGTCGCCCGCCTCCAGACCGAAGCCGACGTCGCTGAGGATGACGGTAGCCGGCTGGCCCGCTTGCGCACTACCGGCCGAGGCGGCGGGATAGCCGGCCTCGACGTGGTTCAACCGGATCAGCGAGAACGGCAGGCGACCCGGCTGGGCGAATTCGATGCGGAACTCGCGTTCGGCGCGCACGGCTTCGGTGCCGGCCATCTTGGCCAGTCGCTTCATCCGGCTCTGCGCCTGGCTGGCCTTGCTGGCCTGGGCCTTGAAGCGGTCGATGAAGCTTTGCAGATGCGCGCGCTCGGTCTGTTCCTTCTCGTGCGCGATCTGCTGTTGGCGCAGATGCTCGGTCCGCTGGCGCTCGAAATCGGTATAGCCACCGACGTACAGCTTGGCGCCGCCGCCGTGCAGATGCAGGGTGTGGGTGGCCACGTTGTCGAGGAACTCGCGGTCGTGCGAGATCAGCAGCAAGGTGCCCGGATACTTCAGCAACCACTGTTCGAGCCACAGCACCGCGTCCATGTCCAGGTGGTTGGTCGGCTCGTCCAGCAACAGCAGGTCCGAAGGCATCATCAATGCGCGCGCCAGGTTCAGGCGCACGCGCCAGCCGCCGGAGAACGAGGACACCGCGTGATGATGGGTATCGGCGGAGAAGCCCAGCCCATGCAGCAGCTTGCCGGCGCGCGCCTCGGCATCGTAGCCGTCGATCTCGGCTAGCCGCTGGTGCGCGGTGGCCACCGCTTCCCAATCCTCGCGCGCGGTGGCCTCGGCCTCCTGGCGCAGCACCGCCGCCACCACGTCGTCGCCGCCAAGCACGAATTCGATTGCCGGGTCGGGCAGCGACGGCGTCTCCTGCGAGACGCTGGCGATGCGCAGCTTGCCCGACAGCTCGACATCGCCCTTGTCGGCTTCCAGCTCGCCGCGCACCGCTGCGAACAGACTGGATTTACCGGTGCCGTTGCGTCCGACCACACCTACTCGGTAACCGGCGTGCATGGTCAGGTCGACGTTGGACAACAACAGCCGCTCGCCACGGCGCAAGGCGAAATTACGAAGGGAAATCATGTAGGGGCTCGTTATAACGGAAGGGAATGAGCAGATGAGCAGCATTCCTGCGACGCCATTCTAGCGTTAACGAATACTTGACACCTCCCTATTTCCTGGAGCCCTCCATGCTCCGTCGCCGCAGCCCCGCCTGTTGCCGCAGTTCCTAGAAACGCGCGCGCGGTCGCCTTGACAATAATATTAAAATATCGTTAATTCAGACGCGCATCACAGTATCCCGCCGCATTCTCGCTCCTTCGACACTGAAGCCCCTGCGGCGCGCCCTTATTACCGGAGTCGCCCCTGATGAACCGCAAGTCCACCCTGCTCGCCGCCGCCGTCACTGTGGCCCTCGGCCTGCCGCTGCCCGCCGCCTTCGCCCAGTCGACTGCCGCGCCGACGCCCAATACGCTCGACACTGTCATCGTTACCGGCACCCACGTCAGCGACCGCACCGTGGCCGAATCGCAATCGCCGATCGACATCATCACCTCCGAAGCGCTGCAATCGACCGGCAGCTCGGAACTGGCCACCGCCCTGTCGCGCGCCCTGCCGTCGCTGAACTTCCCGCGCCCGGCGCTGACCGACGGCACCAGCGGCATCCGCCCCGCACAGCTGCGCGGGCTCTCGCCCGACCAGGTGCTGGTTCTGGTCAATGGCAAGCGCCGCCACACCTCGGCCCAGATCAACGTCAACGGCAGCATCGGCCGCGGCTCGTCGGCGGTGGATATCAATGCGATCCCGATCGCGGCGATCGAGCGCGTGGAAGTGTTGCGCGACGGCGCATCGGCCCAGTACGGTTCCGATGCGATCGCCGGTGTCATCAACATCGTGCTGAAGGGCGCCGGCCAGGGCGGTAGCCTGGCAGTCGACTACGGCCAGTACTCGGCCGGCGACGGCGAGAAGTACCAGCTGTCCGGCGACACCGGCGTCAGCTTCGCCGACGGCCGTGGCACGCTGCACGTGGCAGGCCAGGTCAGCCAGCAGGACGAGACCAACCGTTCCGGCCCCTACCGTGGCACTACCCCGAACACCGGCAACTACCCGGGCGTGGGTGAGAAGACCTTCGTCATCGGCGATCCGCGCGTGGATGCCAGCGCGGTCTCGGCCAATGGCGAATTCCAGTTCAGCGACAACGTTACCGGCTACGCCACCGCGCTCGCCAGCAACCGCGACATCACCTCGTTCGCGTTCTACCGCTCGCGCAACCACAACGGCCAGAGCGCGTTGCTGGCCGAGTACTACCCCGACGGTTACGTGCCGGAGATCAACCAGTACTCCAAGGACCGCTCGCTGGTGGCCGGGGTCAAGGGTGCCACCGATAGCGGTTTCACCTGGGACCTCAGCTACAACTACGGCTACAACAAGATCGACTTCCACACCCGCAACAGCATCAACTACAGCCTGGGCAGCGATAGCCCGACGAGCTTCTACGACGGCGCGCTGGAGTACACCCAGAACCTGTTCAATGCCGACTTCACTCAGTCGCTGGACTGGGGCCTGGCCTATCCGCTGACCCTGTCCTTCGGCGCGGAATACCGCGAGGAGAAGTGGAACCAGTCGCCGGGCGAAGTCGCCTCCTACTCCGGCACCACCGGTGGCGCGCAAGGCTTCGCCGGCTTCACCCCGAGCAACGTGGTGCATGCCGACCGCCACAACTACGCGGTCTATGCCGGCCTGGAAGCGGATCTCACCGACAAGTTGTCCGCCGGCCTGACCGGCCGCTACGAGGACTACTCCGACTTCGGCAGCAAGACCTCGGGCAAGTTGTCCACGCGTTATGCCTTCACCGACAACGTGGCGCTGCGCGCCACCGTGTCCAATGGTTTCCGTGCACCGTCGCTGGCGCAGCAGAGCTACCAGGCGGTGACCAGCAACTACAACAACGGCGCGTTCTTCGAATCGGGGACGTTCCCGGTGAGCAGCACCGTGGCGCAGGCACTGGGTGCCGCCCCGCTGAAGGCCGAGACCTCGCTGTCGTACAGCCTGGGCCTGGTGCTGCAACCGGTGGACCGGCTCTACGTGACCCTGGACGCTTACCAGATCAAGATCGACGACCGCATCCTGCTTTCGTCCAATCTCAATGACGCGGCAGTGCTGGCCCAGTTGCAGAGCCTGGGCTATTCCAACGTCACCAGCGTGCGTTACTTCGCCAATGCCGCCGACACCCGCACTCGCGGCGTGGACCTGGTGGGCACCTACACTCTCCCGTTCACCGCCAGCAGCCTGGACCTGACCGCCAGCTACGGTTACAGCAAGACGGAGATCACCCACGCAGTCGAGCAGCCGCAGGGGCTGATCGACATCGGCTCGACCCAGACCATCCTCGGCCGCGACGAGATCGGTCGCCTGGAAGACAGCTTCCCGAAGAGCAAGGTCATCCTCAGCGGCAGCTGGAAACTGGCGCATTGGGACTTCAACCTGGCCGCCACCCGCTACGGCTCGTTCATCTCGCGCAATTCCGCAACCGCCGATCGCGACCAGACCTACGACGCCAAGTGGGTGATCGATACCTCGATCGACTACAAGCCGAGCGAGAACTGGACCCTCACCCTGGGCGCGGACAACCTGCTGGACGAATACCCGGACGAAACCACCAACCTGGTCAATGCGACCTATGGCGTGTTCCCGTACAGCAACTACTCGCCGTTCGGCTTCAACGGCGCCTACGTGTACGGCCGTATCAACTATCGCTGGTAAGCCACCGTACGCCCGTATCGATCGACGCCCCGGCCCCGCCCGGGGCGTCGTGTTTATGGTCTTTGCAGCGCCTGCCCGGCTTGCCTAGTGGTACACAGCAGAGCGCGAGGCGAAGACCGTTACAGTGGAAACTTAACGAAAATTTGACATTTAACCGACATTCGGGTTTCTTGATCAGGCATTGCAGCCGCCGCCACCAATCCCCCGGGGAGGGAGCGCGCTGAATGCCTATCACTCGTCATCCGGAGTCACTCCCCATGAAACGCAATCCCTGTCCGCTGTCCTTCGCAGTCGCCGTCGCGCTCGGCATGTCCAGTTTCGCCGCGCAATCGCAGAACAAAGATGCACAGACGCTGGATACCCTGATCGTCACCGGCACCCGCGTGGCCGATCGCACGGTGGCCGAATCGGCCTCGCCGATCGACATCATCTCGCCTGCCACGCTCGAATCCACCGGCACCACCGAACTGGCCACCGCGCTGGCACGTGCGGTGCCCTCGCTGAACTTCCCGCGTCCGGCCATCACCGACGGTACCGACGCGGTGCGTCCCGCGCAGTTGCGCGGCCTGTCGCCCGACCAGGTCTTGGTGCTGGTCAACGGCAAGCGCTACCACACCACCGCTCTGATCAACCTCAACGGCGCACAGGGCCGTGGCGCCTCGCCCGCCGACCTCAACACCATCCCGATCGCGGCCGTGGAGCGCATCGAAGTGCTGCGCGACGGCGCATCGGCGCAGTACGGCTCCGACGCCATCGCCGGTGTCATCAACGTGGTGCTCAAGGGCAGCGGCGACGGCGGCAGCATCTCCGGCCGCTACGGCAAGTACAGTGCTGGCGACGGCGAGCAATACCAACTGTCCGGCGATGCGGGCCTGACCTTTGCCGGCACCGGCAAGGTGCACTTCGCAGCACAGGGCGGGCACCAGGACCAGACCAACCGCGCCAAGCCGTACAACGGCGTGGTGCAGCAGCGCTATGGCGATCCGGAGATCGACCAGGGCGCGTTTTCGTATAACGGCGAATACAGCCCCACCGACTACCTGACGTTCTACTCCTTCGGCATGGTCAGCCGCCGCGAGGTGCTGTCCAACGGCTATTTCCGTGGCGCCAGCGACAACCGCAACCGGCCGGAGATCTATCCCGAAGGTTTCCTGCCGCAGATCTACAACGTCAGCAAGGACGTGTCGTGGGTCGGTGGGCTCAAGACCAGCACCGACGGCGGGCTCAACATCGACCTGAGCTACAACTACGGCCAGAACCAGCTGAGCTTCGACGTCAAGAACAGCCTCAACAACAGCCTGGGCCTGGCCAGCCCCACCGAGTTCTACGCCGGTGCGCTGGAAGTGACCCAGAACGTGCTCAACGCCGACTTCAGCAAGACCCTGGACTGGGGCTTGGCCTATCCGGTGACGCTGTCCTTCGGTGCGGAATGGCGCGGCGAGAAGTTCAACGAATCACCCGGCGATGAAGGCTCCTACGTCAATGGCGGGATCGCCTCGGCCAGCGGCGCGCTGCTGCCGGGCGCGCAGGTATTCGCCGGCTTCAAGCCCAGCGACTCGGGCCACTACGACCGCAACAGCTACTCGGCTTACGTCGACCTGGAAGGTGACCTGACCGACAAGCTATCGCTGGGCCTGGCCGGACGTTACGAGAACTACAGCGACTTCGGCGATACCGCCACCGGCAAGCTGTCGCTGCGCTATGCCTTCACCGACAAGGTCGCGCTGCGCGCCACCGCGTCCACCGGCTTCCGCGCACCCTCGCTGCAACAGCAGTATTTCCAGTCGATCGCCACCAACTTCATCGATGGCGTGCCGTATGAAATCGGCACTTTCCGCACCGACAACCCGGCCGCAGTGGCCCTCGGCGCCGAGCCGCTCGAGGCCGAGAAGTCCCGCAATTATGGCCTGGGCCTGGTCTTGCAGCCGCTGGACGCGCTGTACATCACCGTCGACGCCTACCGCATCGATATCGATGATCGCATCGCGCTGTCGGAGAACCTGACTTCGAGTGCGGTCCGCAGCTATTTGCAGGCCAACGGCTATGCCGGCATCGGCGGCGGCCGCTACTTCACCAATGCGATCGACACCAAGACCCAGGGCGTGGACGTGGTCGGCAGCTATCGCTGGACGCTGCCCTCCAGCACCGTGGACCTGACCGCCGGCTACAACTACAACAAGACCGAGATCGAGAAGATCGCCGACAATCCGGCCGCGCTGGAAGCGATCGATCCGGACGCAGTGCGTATCGGCCGCGCCGAGATCGGGCGCATCACCGAAGGCAACCCGCGCGACAAGTTCTTCCTGAGCGGTGTCTGGGCGCCGGGCAACTGGTCGTTCAGCGCAACCGCCACGCGCTGGGGCGAGTTCAGCACTTTCGGCACCACCGAGGCCACCGACCAGACCTTCAGCGCGAAGTGGACGCTGGACCTGGCAGCGACCTGGAAACTGCACAACTGGAGCTTCACCGTGGGCGGCGACAACGTCACCAACGAGTACCCCGACCAGTCGCTGGCCGGCCTGGGCACCAGCACCTACCTGCCCTACAGCGGCTCCTCGCCGTTCGGCTTCAATGGCGCGTTCGTATACGCCAACGTCA
>JAATFS010000233.1 GCA_015655035.1 Lysobacterales bacterium
GCCGACCGCATCGGCAGTTCGCCGCTACCTGGCTGAATTCCTGAGCGATCGCCGCGTGGTGTCGCTGTCGCCGTTGCTGTGGAAGCCGCTGCTGTACGGCGTGATCCTGCCGCTGCGCGGACCGCGCTCGGCCGACAAGTATGCCCAGGTCTGGTTGCCGGAGGGCTCGCCGCTGGCGGTGTACACCCAGCGCCTGGCCGAGGGTTTGCAACGCGAACTGCCCGACTGGGCGGTGCGCTGGGCCATGCGCTACGGCGAGCCGGCACTGCGCCCGGCGCTGAATGCACTCCGTGCGCAGGGGGTGCGCCGGATCGTGGTGTTGCCGCTGTACCCGCAGTACTCCACCACCACCACCGCCTCGGTCGAGGACGTGGTCGACGCGTGGCGGCGCCAGGCGCCGGATGTGGAAGTGTCCGTGATCCACGACTACGCCGAGGATCCGGCCTGGGTCGAGGCAGTAGCCGATACGATCCGCAGCCACTGGCAGCTGCACGGCCGCAGCGAGAAGTTGATGTTCTCGTTCCATGGCTTGCCGCAACGAGTGGCCGATGCCGGCGATCCCTACCCGCGCCAATGCGAAGCCAGCGCGCGCGCAATCGCGCGCGCGCTGGGCCTGCACGACGACGACTGGCAGCTTGGCTACCAGTCGCGCTTCGGCAAGGAGCGTTGGTTGCAGCCATATGCCGAGCCCGCGCTGTGGACGATGGCCGACGCTGGAGTGCGCAGCTTCGACCTGGTCTGCCCAGGTTTTGCCACCGACTGCCTGGAAACGCTCGAGGAAGTGGCGCTGGGCTTTTCCCGCACGCTGGCCGAGCGCGGCGCCGCCTTGCGCTACATTCCCTGCCTCAACGACGCGCCGGCACATGCCCAGGTACTGTCGGCCCTGGCAGCGCGCCACGCATGAGCACGCCTCGGGAGTTCTGCTGCGACGTGCGCATCGGACGGCTGACCGGTTTGCGCAGCGGCAATCCCGATGGCCCCAAGGTATTGGCGCTACACGGCTGGCTGGACAATGCCGCCAGCTTCGTACCGTTGAGCCGGCACCTGGATGACGTGGACCTGGTGATGCTGGACCTGCCCGGACATGGCCGCAGCGCGCATTTCCCGCCGGGCGCCGATTACATGCTGGCCGGCTCGATTGCGCATGTGCTCGACGTGGCCGACCAATTGCAGTGGTCGCGTTTTGCACTGCTGGGGCACTCGATGGGCGGCGGCATCGCCAGCATGGTCGCTGCCGCCGTGCCCGAGCGCATCACCGCGTTGGTGACGATCGAGGCCCTGGGCGCGCTGGCCGAATCTGCGGACCACAGCGTCAGCCGCCTGCGCGAAAGCGTGGCGGCCGCACGTGCATTGCCGGACAAGGCGCTGCGTGTATTTTCCGGCATCGCCGCGCCGATCCGCGCGCGCATGCGTGCCAACCAACTGAGCGAGCCGTCGGCCCGGCTGCTGGTGGAACGTGGCATCCGCGCGGTGGAGGGCGGCTACGTCTGGTGCACCGATCCGCGCCTGACGCTGCCAACGGCGGTACGCATGACCGAGGCGCAGATCGACGCCTTGATCGAGGGCATCGAAGCGCCGACGCGGGTGATCTACGCCGACCCGCCGCAGCCTTATTTCCCCGAGCCACTGCGCAGTGCGCGGGTCGCGCGGTTGCGCCACGGCGACATGCAGGTGATCCCGGGTTGCCATCACCTGCACATGGAAGCCCCGGCTGCGGTAGCGGCGGCAATCGGCGGGCTGTTGTCGCAGTCGCGCTGAGCGCGCTTTCCTGACGCCCTTGCGAGCACATCCCGGCGCGACGGACCTGTGCCGGCGCTGCCGCGCCCTCGTTTCACGCGCCACGCGGCCACCGGTTGGTCCGGTTAGCCGCTGCGCGGGCCCCTTCGGACCGAGAACAGACCCTGTGCACCTGCGGCGCCCCGCGACGATCACTGGCGCTGCGGCAACCATGCCTGCCTCCTCGTGACCACACGGCGCATGGCCACGAACAGACACCCCGGCCACTCTGGCAATCAAATGATATGTCACGCATAATGGATGACATGTCACCAAATTCCGGCCTGGCCGATTGGGGTGCCTGCGCCCCAGGTTGTTGCGCAACACGACGGCCCGTCGTGCGCGTGCCCCCGGCAACAAACCTCCATTCCAAGCGAAAGGAAAGTTCATGAGTAACCCCACCGAGCTCGATTCGGACATCGCCGTCATGCAGACCCTGCTGCAGCGGCAGAAAACCGCCCATCTCCAGGAAGGCGCCCCCAGCCTGGA
>JAATFS010000082.1 GCA_015655035.1 Lysobacterales bacterium
CGATGATCACCGAGCCGGCGCCCAGGAACAGCAGCGCCTTGAAGAACGCGTGGGTCATCAGGTGGAACACGCCCGCGCTATACGCCGACACGCCCAGCGCCACGGTCATGTAGCCCAGCTGCGATAGCGTGGAGTAGGCGACCACGCGCTTGATGTCGTTCTGCACGATGCCGATCAGGCCGGTGAAGAAGGCCGTGGTCGCGCCGATGAACAGCACGAAGTCCAGCGCGGTCTGCGACAGCTCGAACAGCGGCGACATGCGCGCCACCATGAAGATGCCGGCGGTGACCATGGTCGCGGCATGGATCAGCGCCGAGATCGGGGTCGGGCCTTCCATCGAATCCGGCAGCCACACGTGAAGCGGCACCTGCGCCGACTTGCCCATCGCACCGATGAACAGGCAGATGCAGATCAGCGTCATCACGCTCCAGGCATGGCCTGCGAACAGCTGAACCTGGGCGCCGGCGAGCAGCGGCGCATTCGCGAACACGGTGGAATAGTCCAGCGAACCGAACCACAGCAACACGCCAGCGATGCCGAGCAGGAAGCCGAAGTCGCCGACACGGTTGACCAGGAACGCCTTCATGTTGGCGAAGATCGCGGTCGGACGCTTGAACCAGAATCCGATCAGCAGGTAAGACACCAGGCCCACTGCTTCCCAGCCGAAGAAAAGCTGCAGGAAGTTGTTGCTCATCACCAGCGTCAGCATCGAGAAGGTGAACAGCGAGATATAGCTGAAGAAACGCTGGTAGCCCGGATCCTCGGACATGTAGCCGATGGTGTAGATGTGCACCAGCAGCGAGACGAAGGTCACCACGACCATCATCATCGCGGTCAGGCGATCGACCATGAAGCCGACGTGCGCGGAGTAGTTGCCGACCTCGAAGAAGGTGTACAGGTTCTGGTTGAACGGAACCGCGCCCTGCCCCACCAATTGGTAGAGCGTCCAGCACGACAGCGCGCAACTGAGCGCCACCCCGAGGATGGTGACGAACTGCGCGCCCTTGCGTCCTACCTGGCGGCCGAACAACCCGGCGACGATGCTGCCTACCAGCGGCGCCAGCACCACTGCGATCAGCAGACTCTTGGAGAGAGTGATTTCCATCTAAGCGTCAGCCCTTCAGCGAATCGACTTCGGCCACATTGATCGTGTGGCGGGTACGGAACAGGGTCACCAGGATCGCAAGGCCAATCGCAGCCTCGGCCGCGGCCACGGTAAGAATGAAGAACACGAACAGCTGCCCGGCGGGGTCGCCCAGCTCGCGCGAGAAGGCGATGAAGTTGATGTTGACCGACAGCAACATCAGCTCGATCGACATCAGCAATACGATGACGTTCTTCCGATTCAGGAAAATGCCGGCCAGGCTGATGCAGAACAGCACCGCACCCAATCCAAGCATATGGCCCAGGGTAATCACGATTTGGTCTCCTGTGCGCCGGCATCGCCGCCATCGTTGGCCACCGGGCGAACGACCTGCTTCTCTGCCGCCATTTTCACGATCCGCAGGCGATCCCCGGCCTTGACCCGGGTCTGCACGCCCACGTCCTGCGACTTGATACCGACACGCTTGCGCAGGGTCAGCATGACTGCCGCCACCACCGCCACCGTCAGGATCACCGCGGCGAATTCGAACGGCAGCAGGAACTCGGTGAACAAGCTATGCGCCAGCCAGGTGAGGTTGGAACTGTCGGCCGCCACCGCAGCGGCGTTGTCGGCCGGGAACGCGGTAACCGAACGCGACTTGACCCCGATCAGCGTGATCATCTGCACGAACATGCCCGCCGCGACCAGGATGCCAACCGGCAGATAGCGAACCCAGCCCTCGCGCAAGCGGCTGGTGTCGATGTCCAGCATCATCACCACGAACAGGAACAGCACCATCACCGCGCCGACGTACACCAGGATCAGCGTCACGCCGAGGAATTCCGCCCCCACCAGCAGCCACACGCAGGCGATGGAGAAGAAGGTGAGGATCAGGCACAGCACGGCGTACACCGGATTGCGCACGCTGATCACCGCACCAGCGGAGACCACCGCGATGGCGGAGAAAGCGTAGAAAGCGATATTGACCCAGTCCATCATGACCTCAACGGAAGGCGGCGTCGGCAGCGCGACGTTCGGCGATCTCGGTTTCAAGCCGGTCTCCGATCGCCAGCAGCTGCGGCTTGTTGATGATGTTCTCGCCCCGCTTCTCGAAGTGATACTCGAGGACGTGGGTCTCGACAATCGAGTCCACCGGGCAGCTTTCCTCGCAGAAGCCGCAATAGATGCACTTGAACAAGTCGATGTCGTAACGCGTGGTGCGGCGGCTGCCGTCCTCGCGCTTGGCCGAGTCGATGGTAATCGCCAGCGCCGGGCATACCGCCTCGCACAGCTTGCAGGCAATGCAGCGCTCCTCGCCGTTGGGATAGCGACGCAGCGCATGCAATCCCCGGAAGCGTGGCGACTGCGGGAACTTTTCCATCGGGTACAGCACGGTGTACTTCGGCTTGAAGGTGTACTTCAGCGTCAGCCACAGGCCGCCCAGCAATTCGAGCAGCAGCAAACTCTTGAAGTAATGGGTGATCTTGTTCATCGGATTACACGCCCTTCTGGATCACGCCGTAAAACACCATCAAAGCCGTCACCGCGATCCAGACGATCGTGAGCGGAATGAACACCTTCCAGCCCAGGCGCATGATCTGGTCATAGCGATAGCGCGGGAAGCTGGCACGGAACCAGATATACGCACTGGCAAAGAAAAACACCTTCATCAACAACCACGGCCAGCCGCCCTTCCAGATCCAATCGATCCAGGGCGAGACATCGGCATTGACCCAGCCCTGGATCGGGCTCAGCCAGCCGCCGAGGAAGAAGATCGAGATCAGGAAGCTGACCAGGATCATGTTGGCGTACTCGGCCAGGAAGAACAGCGCGAACGCACCACCCGAGTACTCGACCATGTGACCGGCGACGATTTCCGACTCGCCTTCCACCACGTCGAACGGCGCGCGGTTGGTCTCGGCGACGCCGGACACCCAGTACACGATGAACAGCGGGAACAACGGCAGCAGGAACCAATCGAAGAACCCGGAGTTGCCACCCTGCGCCAACACGATCTGGCTCAGATTGACGCTACCGGCGGCGATCATCACCCCGACCAGCGCGAACCCCATCGCGATCTCGTAGCTCACCACTTGCGCGGCCGAACGCATCGCGCCCAGGAAAGCGTACTTCGAGTTCGAGGCCCAACCCGCCAGGATGATGCCGTACACGCCCAGCGAGGTCATCGCCAGCAGGTACAGCAAGCCGACGTTGGCATTGGACAACACCAGTTTGGCGTCGAACGGCACCACCGACCAGGCCGCGAAGGCCGGCGCCAACGTGATCAGCGGTGCGATCACGAACAGCGTCTTGTGCGTATTGGTCGGCTGCAGGATTTCCTTGAACAGCAGTTTGAACACATCGGCGAAGGCCTGGAAGATACCCATGCCCACGTACATCGGCCCATGGCGGATGTGCATCCAGCCGATCAGCTTGCGCTCCCAGACCACGTAGAACGCCACCGAGACGATCACCGGCACGGCAATCACCAGGATCTTCAGTACGATCCAGATAATCACGCCGATGGCGCCCAGGCCCAGCAGGAACTGGTGCAGCGGATCGACCACGTTCAACAGCATCTCGTTCATGCAGCCACCACCGTTACCCGACCTGCCCCGATCGGCGCAGTCGCGCCATGGCCGGATTCGATCCAGACCGTACCGGCGGCAACCCGCTTGTCCAGCACCACCGGCAACGTCGCCTTACCCGCGACAGTACCGACCTTGACCATCTGCCCTGCGGCGACCTGCAACTGCGCGGCCTGCTCCGGGTGCATCGCCACACAGGCGGCGACGTTCAACGGATGCGCCTGCAACGCCTGGGCACGACGCACCACCGCATCGGTGCGGTAGATAGCCGCTGTCGCAGCGACTTCCAGGCCTTCGCTGGCGGCCGTCGGCTGCGCCGAAGCCACCGGGACGACATCGCGGCGTTGCAGACCGGCACGCAGACCAACGAGATCGGAGAAATCGAACCCCGGCAAGCCCAGCTCGCCGCCCAGGGCGCGCAGCACACGCCAGCCCTCGCGGGCTTCGACCGGCAGCTTGCCAGCGGCCTTGGCCGACTGCGCACGCCCATCGAGATTGGTCAGGGTGGCATCGATTTCAGGCAACGCGCCGATCGGCAGGATCACGTCGGCGATATCGCGGGTCGACGCACAGGCGAACTGGCTGAAGGCCACCACCTTGGCACCGGCAAGCGCCGAACGTGCAGCAGCGGCATCGGCGAAATCCAGACCGGGCTCGATGCCATAGATGACGTAGGCCTTGCGCGGCTGCTGCAGCATCGACACCGCATCGCGTGCGGTCGGCAGCACGCCGTAGCTGGCCAGACCAATCGCGTTGGCACCCTGCGGGATGCGGCACAGCGACGCGCCGGTAGCGCTGGCGAAAGTACGTGCCGCCGCGCGCAGCGTCGCCGCCTGCGGATGGTTTTCGGCGAGCGCGCCGACGATGACGACGGCACGCGAAGCACCCTGCGCCGCATCGCGCAGCGCAGCATCATCGAGTGCGGCCGCCAACTGCGACGGCGCGACGATCTGCTTGCCGGCCAGGCCGAACGCGAAATCGAAGTCAACCGGGTTGACGACATGGATCTTGGCGCCATTGCTCACCTGCGCCTTGCGCAGGCGTGCATGCAGCAACGGCAGCTCATGTCGCACGTTGCTGCCGAACAGCACCACCACGTCGGCCTGCTCGATCTCGGCCAGCGGCAGCGCGAAAGGCTCGGCGATGGCGGCATCGGAAAGATCGCGCTGCAGGATGCGGTGATCCAGGTTGCCACTGCCCAGACCCTGGGCCAGACGGGCCAGCAGTGCGCCCTCCTCGTTCGAGGTGGACGGATGCACCAGCACACCCAGCTCGTCGCCGGCGTGGTCGCGCAGGATCTGGCCAGCGGCGGCCAGGCCTTCGGCCCAGCTCACTTCGGTCCAGACGCCATCGATTTTCTTCAGTGGCTTGACCGCACGGTCGTCGCTGTACAAGCCCTGGTGCGAATAGCGGTCGCGATCGGACAACCAGCATTCGTTGACCGCTTCGTTGTCGCGCGGCACGGCGCGCAGCACTTCTCCGCGGCGCACATGCAGGAACAGGTTCGAGCCCATCGCATCGTGATAGCCCAGCGACTCGCGCGCGGCCAGCTCCCACGGACGGGCGCGGAACTGGAACACCTTGTTGGTCAGCGCGCCAACCGGGCAAACGTCGATGACGTTGCCGGACAATTCTGTGGTCAGCGGCTTGCCGTCGTAGGTACCGATCTGCAGGTTCTCACCGCGATACATGCCGCCCAGCTCATAGGTCCCGGCAACGTCGGCGGTGAAACGCACGCAGCGTGTGCACTGAATGCAGCGGGTCATTTCGGTGGCCACCAGCGGACCGATGTCCTCGTCCGGCACCACGCGCTTGCGTTCGTTGAAGCGGCTGACCGAACGGCCATAGCCCAACGAGACGTCCTGCAATTCGCACTCGCCGCCCTGATCGCAGATGGGGCAATCCAGCGGATGGTTGATCAGCAGGAACTCCATCACGCTACGCTGATACTTCAGCGCCTTCTCGCTGCGCGTGGTGACCTTCATGCCGTCCATCACCGGAGTCGCGCACGCGGGCGACGGCTTCGGCGACTTCTCGACATCGACCAGACACATGCGGCAATTGGCGGCGATCGGCAACTTCTCGTGATAGCAGAAGCGTGGAATCGGAATGCCGGCCTTGTCGGCAGCCTGGATGATCATCGAACCCTTCGGCACGACCAGGCTCTGGCCGTCGATCTCGACGGTCACATGGTTCGGCGGCACGTTCGGATTCACCGGTTGGGCGCTCATGCCGCCACTCCCATCTGCTCATCGACGATCGAACGACCGTTGACGATGTAATACTCGAATTCGTCCCAGAACTGGCGCAGGAAACCCTGGATCGGCCATGCCGCGGCTTCGCCGAACGCACAGATGGTGTGGCCTTCGATCTGGCCGGCCACGGTGCGCAGCTGGTGCAGATCTTCCATCGTGGCCTTGCCGGCGACGATGCGCTCCAGCACGCGGTGCATCCAGCCGGTACCTTCGCGGCACGGCGTGCACTGGCCGCAGGATTCCTTGTGGAAGAACTGCGAGATGCGGCAGGCGAAACGCACGCAGCACACGCTGTCGTCCAGCACCACGATTGCGCCCGACCCCAGGCCGGTACCCAGTGCGCGCAAGGTGTCATAGTCCATCTGCAGCCCCTTGAGCTGCTCGGCCTTCAACACCGGCATCGACACGCCGCCCGGGACCGCCGCCTTCAGCGTGCGGCCCGGACGCAGGCCACCGGCCATTTCCAGCAGCTCGTCGAAGGTGGTGCCCAGCGGAACTTCGAAATTGCCGCCCTTCTGCACGCAGCCGGAGACCGAGAAGATCTTCGGGCCTCCGTTGGCCGTCTTGCTCAGGCCCTTGAACCACTCCGGACCGTTGCGGATGATCGCCGGCACCGAGGCGTAGGTCTCGGTGTTGTTGATCGTCGAAGGCTTGCCGTACAGGCCGAAATTGGCCGGGAACGGCGGCTTGTAGCGCGGCTGGCCCTTCTTGCCTTCCAGCGACTCCATCAACGCGGTTTCTTCGCCGCAGATGTAGGCACCGGCGCCCAGCGCGCCGTAGATGTCGATATCCACGCCGCTGCCCAGCACGTCCTTGCCCAACCAGCCGTTGGCATAGGCATCGGCCAACGCCTGCTCGAAGTGCTCGAATGGCTCGTGGTGGAACTCGCCGCGCAGGTAATTGTAGGCCACCTTCGAACCAGTGGCATAACAGGCGATCGCCATGCCCTCGACCACCGCATGCGGGTTGTAGCGCAGGATGTCGCGATCCTTGCAGGTACCCGGTTCGGACTCGTCCGAGTTGCAGAGGATGTACTTGATCGGCGCGTCCTTGGGCATGAAGCTCCATTTCAGGCCGGTCGGGAAGCCCGCACCACCGCGACCGCGCAAGCCGGACTGCTTGACCATTTCGATCACGTCGGCCGGCGCGATCTTCTCTTCGAGGATCTTGCGCAGCGCGGCGTAGCCGCCGGTCTTGAGGTAGCTTTCGTACGACCACGGAGTGTCGTAGTGCAGCGTCGTGTAGACGACCTGATGCGGCTGCGGCGCCGGGCCTACCGGCCCGTGGGATTCTTGATGGTGTGCCATGGCGTTACTCCAGCCCGTCCAGCAGTTCGTCGATCTTCTGCGTGGTCAGGCGCTCGTGGTAATGGCCATTGATGACCATCATCGGCGCAGCCGAGCAGCCCGCCAGGCACTCTTCTTCGCGCTTGAGGTAGACGCGCCCGTCGGCAGTGGATTGACCGAGCTTGCATCCGAGTTTCTTTTCGGCGTGCGCCACCAGATCTTCGGCGCCGTTGAGCCAGCAACTGATATTGGTGCAGAACGCCACATTGTTGCGGCCGACCTTCTCGGTCTCGAACATCGAGTAGAAGCTGGCGACCTCATAGGCCCACACCGGCGGCAACTCCAGGTACTTGGCGACGCCGGCGATCAACTCGTCGGTCAGCCAACCCTGGTTTTGTTCTTGCGCCGCATGCAGGCCTTGCAGCACCGCCGAACGCTTGCGATCCGGCGGGAACTTGCTCAGCCAATGATCGATGTGCGCGCGCGTCTTATCGCTCAGCACCACCAGCGGATCGACATCGCGCGCCGCTTCGAAATTACCTGTCGCCTTCATCGGTCAACCTCACCGAAAACCAAATCGTATGTACCGATCATTGCCACCACGTCAGCCAGCATGTAGCCGCGCACGACCGCGTCTATCGACGACAGGTGCACGAAACCCGGCGCGCGCAGGTGCACGCGGAACGGCTTGTTGGCACCGTCGGAGACGAGATAGCAGCCAAACTCGCCCTTCGGCGCTTCGACCGCGCAGTAGGTCTCGCCGGCAGGCACGCAATAGCCTTCACTGAACAGCTTGAAGTGATGGATCAGCGCTTCCATGTCGTCCTTCATGTCCTCGCGGCTGGGCGGCGCGACCTTGAAGTTCTTGACGATGACCGGGCCTGGGTTGGCCTTCAGCCACTTCACACACTGCTGGATGATGCGGTTGGACTCGCGCATCTCGGCCACGCGGCACAGGTAGCGGTCGTAGCAATCGCCTTCCTTGCCGACCGGGATGTCGAAATCCACCGCGTCGTACTTGGCATAGGGCTGCTTCTTGCGCAGGTCCCATTCGATTCCCGAGCCGCGCAGCATCACGCCGGTCATGCCCCAGGCACGCGCCAGATCCGGATCTACCACGCCCACGCCCACCGTACGCTGCTTCCAGATACGGTTGTCGGTCAGCAGCGTCTCGTATTCGTCCACGCGCGACGGGAAGGTGGTGGTGAAATCCTCGAGGAAGTCGAGCATCGAACCTTCGCGCGCAGCGTTGAGGCGCTTCAGCGCCCCACCCTTGTGCCAGCGCGATTCCTTGTACTTCGGCATGCGGTCCGGCAGGTCGCGATAGACGCCGCCCGGACGATAGTAGGTCGCGTGCATGCGCGCGCCGCTGACCGCCTCGTACACGTCCATCAACTCTTCCCGCTCGCGGAAGGCATACAACATCACCGCCATCGCGCCCAGGTCGAGTGCATTGGAACCCACCCACATCAGGTGGTTCAGGATGCGGGTGATTTCGTCGAACATGGTGCGGATGTACTGCGCGCGCTCCGGCGCCTCGATCCCCATCAGGGTTTCGATCGAGCGCACGTAGGCGTGTTCGTTGCACATCATCGACACGTAGTCCAGACGATCCATGTAGCCGATCGACTGGTTGAAGGGCTTGGACTCGGCCAGCTTCTCGGTGCCCCTGTGCAGCAGGCCGATATGCGGATCGGCGCGCACCACGGTTTCGCCGTCCATCTCCAGAATCAGGCGCAACACACCATGGGCCGCGGGGTGCTGCGGGCCGAAGTTCATCGTGTAGTTGCGGATCTCCTGCTTGCTCTCGACAGGATTGCTGGCGAAGGCCTCGGTGGCCTGTTCGAACTCGCTCACTTGGCGGCCTCCGGCTTGGCCACTTCACCGGCCGCAGTCTGGTAACGGGCATCGTCGCGGATCACGCGCGCCACGCCCACGCGCGGCTCGACCGAGGTCACCGGCTCGTATACCACGCGCTTCTTTTCTTCGTCGTAGCGCACTTCGACATTGCCGATCAGCGGGAAATCCTTGCGGAACGGATGCCCGACGAAACCGTAGTCGGTCAGGATGCGGCGCAGGTCCGGGTGGCCCTCGAACACGATGCCGAACAGGTCGAACGCCTCGCGCTCGAACCAGTTCACGCCCGGCCAGAGGTCGGTGACCGAAGCCACCACCGGCACGTCGTCATTGGGTGCATAGCAACGCACGCGCAGACGCTGGTTGTGGCGGTAGGAAATCAACTGGGCGACCACGGCAAAACGCTGCTGCGGCATCGACCACGGCTGCGCGCCTTCGCTGCTTTCCGCGCTGGGGAATTCGCCCCAGGCGAAACGGCCCATGGCCTTGCCTTCGACACCGCGACTGAACCCCTGCGACGAAATGTCGCTCGTGTCCCATTCGTCACTGCCATAACCTAGATAGTCCACTCCACACAGGTCGGACAGTTGTTCGAAAGCGAATTCGTCGCGAAGCGCCAAGCAGACGTCGTGCCACTCGGCAGCGGCGACTTCCAGCGTGACCTCGCCACGCGGTTCGGCCACGACGACGCGGGCGCCGGAGAAACGCGCTCCAAGGCGATCGGTGAAGGAGGATGCTTGCTCTGCCATGGGGGCTTGGCTGCTCTCTTTGTGGGAGAAGATGTATTAGCGCGCGATGGTCTGGGTTCGCCAGATCTTCTTCTGCAGCTGGAGGATGCCGTAGACCAGGGCCTCGGCAGTCGGCGGGCAACCCGGCACGTAGATGTCGACCGGAACGATACGGTCGCAGCCGCGCACCACCGAGTAGGAGTAATGGTAGTAGCCGCCGCCGTTGGCGCAGCTCCCCATCGAGATCACCCACTTCGGGTCAGGCATCTGGTCGTACACCTTGCGCAAGGCAGGGGCCATCTTGTTGACCAGGGTACCGGCCACGATCATCACGTCGGATTGACGCGGCGACGGACGGAACACGACGCCGTAGCGATCGAGATCCAGGCGCGCTGCGCCGGCATGCATCATCTCGACCGCACAACAGGCCAGACCAAAGGTCATCGGCCACATCGAGCCGGTGCGCGCCCAATTCAGCAAGGCATCCACGCTGGTGGTGACGTAACCCTTGTCCAGCAGCGGATTCTCGCCTTCCGGGCGCAGGATGTCGTCGATTCGACCTTCCGGGATCGGATTGGTCATCAGACGATCGAGGGTCTGAATCACTCCCATTCCAGCGCTCCCTTCTTCCAGACGTAAATGAACCCAAGAAACAGCATGCCCACGAACAGCCCCATGGTGACCAGCGAACGCGCGCCGATCTCCATGAACACCTGGGTCCAGGGCACGATAAAGATGATTTCCAGATCGAAGACGATGAACTGGATCGCGATCAGGTAGTAGCGCACATCGAACTTCATGCGCGCGTCTTCGAATGCTTCGAAACCGCACTCGTAAGGCGAGAGCTTCTGGAGATCGGGACTACGGGGAGCAAGGAACCTGCCAATCAGCATCAGCGAGATGCCGATACCAGTGGCGACGACCAGAAACAGCAGACTCGGCAAATATTCGGCCAGCACAGCGATTCTCTCTTGCCTTAGCCCGTGCGCATCGCGCACGGGCATGGGTTATAGGCGATACCTGCGACGGACGATGCCGTTTCACGCAGGATTCGCAGCCAAACCATGGTGCCCAAGAGGGGACTCGAACCCCTACGACTCTCGTCGCTACCACCTCAAGGTAGTGCGTCTACCAATTCCGCCACCTGGGCATACGTTACGCATCCGGCTTCCCAGTGCGCAGCGTATTGTAACCGTCTTCAGTCTTTTTGCGAGGTATCTGAAGCTTTTTCTTCGTTCGCTGCAGGCACTTGTTCAACCGGAGCGGAAGGCACTGCGGCATTGGCCGGCGCCTGCGGCAACGGCTTGGCCAGCTCGCCAGCAGGAGCGGCCGGAACCGGCGTGGTCGCAGGCTGCGACATCACACCGAGATTGGCCTCGGCCGGGCGTGCGCCATGGCTGGCATACCAGGCCATGAACAGACTGATACCGAAGAACGCCACCGCCAGCCACTTGGTGGACTTGGACAGGAAGTTCGACGCACCGCGCGAACCGAACACCGTGCCGGAGGCGCCCGCACCGAAACCGGAACCGGCGGCGGCACCTGCACCACGCTGCATCAGGATCAGCGCAATCATCGCGATCGCCACCAGCACGTAGACCACATTGAGGATCAACATCAGCATTTCGAATCCGTCCCCGGACGATACCTAATAGGATTAACAGCCGGCCGCCGCAGACGCGATGGCCAGAAAATTTTCGGCGACCAGCGAGGCGCCACCCACCAACCCGCCATCGACATCGGGCTGCGAAAACAGGTCCGCGGCGTTCTCGGGCTTGACGCTTCCCCCGTACAGAATGGGCAGCGAATCGCCAATTCTAGCATCGTGCGCCGCCACCACGCCACGAATGAAGGCATGCACCTGCTGCGCCTGCTCGGGCGTGGCGGTCAACCCGGTCCCGATCGCCCAGACCGGTTCATAGGCCACCACCGCATCTTCGAACGCAGCCACGCTGACCAGCTTCAGCACCGGCTCCAGCTGACTGGCGATCACCGATTCGGTTTGCCCTGCCTCACGCTGTTCCAGCGACTCGCCGACACACAGGATCGGCCGAAGCCCCGCATTGACCGCCGCCAGGAACTTTCGGGCCACGTGTTCACTGGTCTCGCCGTGATACTGGCGACGCTCTGAATGCCCCACCAGCCCATAGGTGGCACCGACATCGACCAGCATCTGCGCCGACACTTCGCCGGTATAGGCCCCTTCCTGGTTGCTACTGACGTCCTGGGCGCCGAAAGCGAGCGCGGCGTGTTCGAAATCCTCGATCAGGTCACTGAGATATGGCAGCGGCGGAAGCACCACGACCTCTACCCCCGGTAGCGGTAGCGCGGCCGCGAGCCGGCCGACCAGATCGCTGGCGAAGTGCCGGCTGCCGTGCAGTTTCCAGTTTCCAGCGACGATATTGCGACGCATAGGCGAGCAACTCCTGTCCAAAGAAGGCCGATGAGGATAGCCCAAGCCTTGTCACCTACGAGACAAATCATGTCCCATGATGGACACCCGACCTTCTCGCAGGCCTCCGCGCATGTCGCCCCTTCCCGGCTACGCACTGATCACCGGCGCCTCCAGCGGCATCGGCACCGAACTGGCACGCGCCTACGCCCAGCGTGGCGTGCCACTGGTCCTCACCGCCCGCCGCGAGGCGCGGCTACAGGCACTGGCCGAGGAACTTCTCGGCCTGGTGCCGGTGGAAATCATCGCACTGGATCTCGCCGAGGCGGATGCCCCGGCGGCACTGGTTCAGGAAATCGAACGGCGCGGCCTGTCCATCCGCATTCTGGTCAACAATGCCGGCTACGGCGTCCCTGGCCGCTACCATCGCCAGGACTGGCAGACCCACGCGCGATTCCTGCAAGTCATGCTGGTGGCGGTTGCCGAGCTGACTTGGCGGCTGCTGCCAGGTATTCGCGACAGCGGCCAGGGGCGCATCCTCAACATTGCCTCATTCGCGGCGCTGGCGCCGGGCGCCGATGGCCAGACCCTGTATGCGCCAGTCAAGAGTTTCATGTTGCCGTTCAGCGAATCGCTGGCATTGGAGAATGCCGATCGCGGGGTGAAGGTGACTACGGTCTGCCCGGGCTTCACCTGGTCGGAGTTCCACGACATCACCGGCACCCGGGAATCGATGTCGCGATTGCCATCCTGGGCCTGGCTACGCGCCGATGCGGTGGCCAGAGCCGCCATCGAGGGCAACGAACGTGGACAGGTGCGGGTGGTACCGGGAACGTTCTATACGCTACTTCAAGCCCTGATCGCCTGCGTGCCCGCGCCATTGCTACGCAGGCTGATGGCGGGCAACAGCCACCGCCTGCGCCCAGTGGACTGAGCACAAAGACTCAGGAATCGGGGGCGATGACGCGCCGGCCGGCCGATGCCCGCATTCCACCAACCCAGCTACTTCAGTTTGATCTCGCGCAAGCGCTGCTCGAGGAATCCATGGGCCGTGATCGGCTCGGGGTAGCGACTGGGGTTGTCGGCGCTGATGCACGAGGGCAGCACGTCGATCAGGAAATCCGGATTGGGATGCAGGAAGAACGGCACCGAATAGCGCGGCTTGCGCGCTTCCTCGCCGGGCGGATTGACCACGCGATGGATGGTGGATGGATACACGTGATTGGTCAGGCGCTGCAGCATGTCGCCGATGTTGACCACGATGGTGTCCGCATCGGCCGTGAAAGGCACCCACTCGCCTTCGTGCGAGCGCACTTCCAGTCCGGCCGCACTGGCGCCGACCAGCAAGGTGATCAGGTTGATGTCGCCATGGGCACCCGCACGCACGTTGGGGATATCGTCGGCGGTGATGGGCGGATAGTGGATCGGGCGCAGGATCGAATTGCCGCTATCGGTTTTGTCGGCGAAGTAGTCCGCCGGCAGGCCGATATGCAGCGCCAGCGCCGACAGTACCCGCGAACCCAGCTTGTCCAGCTCCTGGTACAGGCGATAGCCGCGCGCGCGAAAGCCCGGCACTTCCTCCGGCCACAGGTTTGGTGGCATGACCTCGCCGTATCTGGAATCGCCAGCGATCTCGCGACCGACATGCCAGAACTCCTTCAAGTCGAAGTGCTTGGAATCCTTGGCGGTCTCCACACCGAAGGCGGTATAGCCGCGCACGCCACCCGTCCCTGGCACGTGGTACTTGCGCTTGACCTCTTCCGGCAAGGCGAAGAACGCCTTGAACACAGCGTAGGCGGCGTCGATGTCGGCCTGCGGGATACCGTGATTGCGGATACCCGCAAATCCCCATTCACGGTAGGCCGCGCCCAACTCGGCGACGAACGCGTCGCGGTCGCTATCGAAACGGGTGATGTCCAGGGTCGGGATACGGCTCATGCTGTCGATCTGCTTGGAATGAAGTTGAGAATCACGGCGGCCACCCCGCCCCCGCAAGCGCAGGCCAGCAACACCCGCCGGCCCTGACGCCCACCAGCGACTCAGGCTGCGGCGCGCACGGCTGCGGCGAGCTGGTCCAGCGCCTGCTGCACCAGCGCCGCGTCGTCGGCCTCGACCGTCACCCGCACCACCGGCTCGGTCCCGGACGGACGCAGGAACGCGCGCCCCCTGCCTTGCACCGCCGCCTGCGCCTGCCGCAACGCCTGCTGCACGCTGGCCGCCTCGACCGCCGCCCTGGCACCGCTTTCGAGCCGCACGTTGATGGTCTTCTGCGGGACCTTGACCAGCCCTGCGCAGGCCTCGCGCAGGCTGGCACCGCCTTGCTTGAGCGCCTCCAGCACCTGCAACGCGCTGATGATGCCATCACCGGTGCTGGCGCGATCCAGGCACAGCAGGTGCCCGGAGGCCTCGCCACCGAGCGTGCCCCCGCCCTCGACCAGGGCCTGGTGCACGTAGCGGTCACCGACATTGGCGCGCTGGAACGGCACCTGCAGCGCGGCCAGGGCCTGCTCCAGGCCATAGTTGGTCATCAGCGTGCCGACCACCGGGCCGGTCAGGCGCCCACTGGCCTGCCAGGCTCGTGCCAATACATACAGCAGGTCATCACCATCGACCGGGCTGCCCCGGTCATCGGCCATCAGCACCCGATCGCCGTCACCGTCGAACGCTATGCCCATCTGCGCGCCGCTTTCGCGCACCTTGGCCGCGAGATTGTCGATATGCGTGGAGCCCACGCCGTCGTTGATGTTGAGTCCATCCGGCGCGGCGCCGATGACGACGACGTCGGCCCCCAGCTCGCGGAACAGCATCGGGGCAATGTGGTAGGTCGCGCCATGAGCGCAATCCAGCACCATCTTCAGCCCGCGCAGATTGAAGCCACGCGGCACGCTGGCCTTGCAGAATTCGATATAGCGGCCAATCGCGTCGCGGGTACGGATCGCCTTGCCCAGGCGCTCCGAATCGACGGTATAGAACGGCGCGTCCACTGCCGCTTCGATCGCCACTTCGGTGGCATCGTCCAGCTTCTCGCCTTCGGCGGAAAAGAACTTGATGCCGTTGTCGTAGTGCGGATTATGCGAGGCGCTGATGACGATGCCGGCATCGGCACGCAAGGTGGTGGTCAGGAATGCGATCGCCGGTGTCGGCATCGGCCCGATCAACTGCACATCGGCACCGGCGGCAACCAGGCCCGCTTCCAGCGCAGCTTCAAACATGTAGCCCGAGATCCGGGTGTCCTTGCCGATCAGCACCATCGGGCGCTTGTCGCGCCCTTCGGCCAGCACCCGCCCCAGCGCGTTGCCCAGGCGCAGCACGAAATCGGCAGAAATCGGCCCCTGGCCTACCCGCCCCCGAATGCCATCGGTGCCGAAGTAACGGCGCCCGCTCATCCGGCCGCCGCCATCGTGGCCACGGCCGGACGCGGCTCGCGCATCATCATCGCCGACAGATCGGCAATGCGATCGCGCAGCTCGCGGCGGTCGCAGATCTGGTCGATCGCGCCGTGCTCGAGCAGGAACTCCGAACGCTGGAAGCCTTCCGGCAGGGTCTCGCGCACGGTCTGCTCGATCACGCGTGGGCCGGCAAAGCCGATCAACGCGTGCGGCTCGGCCAGATTGATGTCGCCGAGCATCGCGAACGACGCCGAGACGCCGCCGGTGGTGGGATGGGTCAACACCGAGATGTAGGGCAGCCCGGCCTCGCGCAGGCGCCCGAGCGCGGCCGAGGTCTTGGCCATCTGCATCAGTGAAAACAGGCCTTCCTGCATGCGCGCGCCACCGCTGGCGGAGAAGCATACGAACGGGCAACCCACCTCCAGCGCGACTTCGGCGGCACGCGCGAAGCGCTCTCCCACCACCGAGCCCATCGACCCGCCCATGAAGGCGAAATCGAACGAAGCCGCAACCAGCGCGCGATCCTTCACCAGCCCGCGCATGGCCACCAGCGCGTCGTACTCGCCGGTACTTTTCTGGCTGGCCTTGATGCGTTCGCCGTACTTTTTCTGGTCCTTGAACTTCAGCGCATCCACCGGGCCCAGGCGGGCGGCGATCTCGGTGGTGCTGCCGGGATCGAACAACGACGCCAGCCGCGCACGTGCACGGATCGCCATGTGGTGGTTGCACTTTGGACAGACTTCGAGGTTTTCCTCGAGTTCTGGCCGGTACAACACGCTGCCGCAGTTGCTGCACTTCTCCCACAGACCTTCGGGAACACTGCGCTTCTTGCTATGCGCGCTGTCGGTACGAATGCCCGACGGCATCAATTTGCTGAGCCAACTCATGCGGGTATGACAATCCATTCAAGGCGGCCCCGAGGGGCCGCAGAGGGGCGACAGTCTAACTCGGCGCCCCATCCGGGTGCATGATGGCGTTGCACCGGGCGCGCGCGGGCCTAGCCAGCCTGGCTTCGCGCACCCAGCCGGGCGGCTGCGGCCGGCGCTGGACCACACTCCATCACGTTACGCTCAGGCAGCGTCCAGCGCGGCCCGCAACGGCGCCAGAAACGCCTCGACCCGGTCGCAGGCACTACGGGTGTCCGACGCCTGTGCCAGTGCATCGACCAGAGCGCTGCCCACCACCACGCCATCGGCATCGCCTGCCATCGCGGCGGCGCTGGCGGCGTCGCGGATACCGAAGCCCGCAACGACCGGCGCACCGGCATACCCGCGCAGTTGGCGCAGGCGATCACTTGCCGCCCGCGTATCGAGCCGGTCGGAGGCACCGGTCACGCCGGCAAAACTGACGTAGTACAGATAGCCCTGTGCCGCCTCGGCCAGCATGGCCAAGCGCTCATCGCTGGTGGTCGGCGATGCCAGCATGATCAGCGCCAGGCCGGCTGCGGTAAAGATTTCGCGGGTCTCGGCGGCCTCTTCCGGCGGCAGGTCCACCAGCAGCACGCCATCGACGCCGGCGGCGACCGCCGCGTCGGCGAAGCGCTGGGTGCCATGAATCTCCACCGGGTTCAGGTAGCCCATCAGCACCACCGGGGTCGCCGTGTCGTCACGCCGGAATTCGTGCACCGCTTCCAGCACATAGCTCAGCCCTGCGCCACGCGACA
>JAATFS010000312.1 GCA_015655035.1 Lysobacterales bacterium
ACCCCGGCCGCTCGGCCGACATCTATCGCGATGGCGAATGCATCGGCTGGATCGGCCAGCTGCATCCTCGGCTGGCGCGGGCACTGGAGATCGACGTTGACGTGATCGCCTTCGAACTTGCCCTTGCGCCGCTGGTGCGGCGCGTGTTGCCGCGTGCCGGCGAGCTGTCGCGATTCCCCTCGGTGCGCCGCGATCTGGCCTTCGTGGTGCCGGAAGAGGTCAGCTGGGCGGCATTGGCGGCCAGTGTGCGCAACGCGGTCGGTTCGTTGCTGCGGGATGTGCAATTGTTCGACCGCTACGTTGGACCGGGTGTCGAAGCCGGATTCAAGAGCCTGGCTATGGGCTTGATTTTGCAGGATAACTCGCGCACTCTGACCGACCGAGACGTGGACGCCGTCGTTGCCGAGGTGGTCGCTGGCATCGAGCGCGAACACGGCGCCCGGATTCGGGCGTAAGGCAATAGGCAGGGGAACGTAATGGCACTGACAAAAGCTGAAATGGCCGAGCGCTTGTTCGACGAGGTCGGTCTGAATAAGCGAGAGGCGAAGGAATTTGTCGACGCGTTCTTCGACGTGCTGCGCGATGCGCTGGAGCAGGGCCGGCAGGTAAAGCTGTCCGGCTTCGGCAATTTCGACTTGCGCAGCAAGAACCAGAGGCCCGGTCGCAATCCCAAGACCGGTGAAGAAATTCCGATTTCCGCCCGCACGGTGGTGACCTTCCGTCCGGGCCAGAAGCTAAAAGAGCGAGTAGAGGCTTATGCTGGATCCGGGCAGTAATCGCGAACTACCGCCGATTCCGGCCAAGCGCTACTTCACCATCGGTGAGGTCAGTGAGCTGTGCGACGTCAAGCCGCACGTGCTGCGCTACTGGGAGACCGAGTTTCCCAGCCTGGAGCCGGTCAAGCGTCGCGGCAACCGGCGCTATTACCAGCGCCACGACGTGCTGATGGTGCGCCAGATTCGCGGCCTGTTGTACGAGCAGGGCTATACCATCGGCGGTGCGCGGCTGCGGCTGGACGGCGAGGGTGCGCGGCAGGAGTCGACGCTGAGCAACCAGATCATCAAGCAGGTGCGCATGGAGCTGGAAGAAGTGCTGCAATTGCTGCGGCGTTGAGCCGGTTTCGTTCGTCGCTAGGAAAACGTGGCGCAGAGCCGCTATAATGGCGGACCGCCGCAACGCGGATGTAGTCTCGGGGTATAGCGCAGCCTGGTAGCGCACTTGTCTGGGGGACAAGTGGTCGTCGGTTCAAATCCGGCTACCCCGACCAATTTATCGTTACGAATCAGCGGCTTGCGGACATATTGCCGGGCCGCTTTTTCGTTTACACCCTATTCTCACCCTATTGCCACCCTATCGGCGCAGCGTCAGGCCGGGGCTTACGTCGATCCAGGGGAGTTCGTGGCCCCCCAGATAGTGGGTGGTCATGGCGATGCTGCCGTGGCCCATGAGGGCCTGGACCTGTTCTTTGGTCCAGCCGGCTTCGGTGATCAGTAGGGCACCGCCGAGGCTGCGGATCTCGTGGAAGGTGGGCGGGTTGTCACCGGCGATGCCGGCGGCAGCGCGTGCATCGGCGAACGCGCGGCTCAGTTGCTCCGGCATCACCTGGGTGTGGTGTACACGCGCTGCGGCACGCTTGTTGGATGGCCGGGCTTTCTCCGGGAGGCGATGCACCAGGTAGGGGGAGACGACAGCATCGCGGCAGCGGGTGATGACAGCCCGCAGGTCCGGGGTGATGCCGATGCGCAGGCGCAGGGCAGTGCTGCTTTCGGTCTTCTGCGGGATCACCCACATGGCGTCGTCGCGCTCGTCGGCAAAGCGCAGTGAAACGACGTCTTCCCGGCGCAGCAGGGTGAGCAGGGAGATGTCCATGGCGTTCTGCAGCCATGCGGGGGCGGCGGCGCGGATAGCGTAGTAGTCGGCTTTCGTCAGGCGTTCGCGTTGGCGGGTGTGGCTGAATTTACGGGTCTGCTCGGCCGGGTTATTGTCCATCCAGCCTTCTTCGACGGCGCAGGCCAGCACCCAGGCCAGGACCAGGCGGTAGGTCTGGCGGCTGCGCGGGGACTCGGTGACGGTGCGGATGTACTCGGCGCAATCCTTCACGCTCAGGCGCTCCAGCTCCCGGTCGCCCAGGTCGTCCTCGATGCGCTTGACGAAAACCGCGTACCAGGCGGCGGTCTTGGGTGCCCACTTGCGGCCGGGGACGTCATCCTTGCGGAACACCTGTACGGCATCGGCCACGGTCTTTGCCGAACCGGTGACGCGCGCCACCAAATCATTTGGCTCGGCCAGTAATGCGTTGAGCTTGCGGGCTGCAGCGAAGGCGCGGGCTTTGTCCTTGCCCATCCAGCTTTCTTTGCGCGTGATGGGGTGCCGGTACTTGTAGCCGTCCCGGTTCGGATAGAGGTTGTCGGGCCAGCCTTGGCGTGCCCGTGATCGAGTGCGTCCCATCATGTCAGCGTGCCTCGTTCAGTACCCGTTCGACAAGATCGTCGCCATCTGCCAGCCACCCGTTTTCGTCGATGTACCAGGTGCCGCCGACCTTGCGTCCCGGCAGTCGCCCATCGCGCAGCCAGCGGTGGATCTGCATGTCGCTGGGGGCGGTGCCCTCGGTGAAGTGCCTGTCCTTCCAGTTGGGGATGGAGGTCAACTTCATGCAGCCATGGACTCCTGTACGGGCTCGAGGTTGGCTTGGTAGATGGCGCACAGTGGCGGGGGGCTGACGCTGTTGCCGACCATGACGACGGCGCGGCTGTTGCTGGCGCGGCGGCCATCGGCGGTACGGTCGATGATGTAGCTGTCCGGGAAGCCTTGGGCGCGGAACAGTTCGGGCGGCTGCAGCATGCGCAGCCCGATATCGACGATGACGTAGGGCGTGCCCTGGATAGTGACGGTGACCAGGGCGAGGCAGTCCTTGGTGGTGATCGTCGCCAGTTTTCCCCATTGCCCGCCCTCGCCGTAGTAGCGCATGAGGAAGGCGGCCACCCGCAGGGCGCCGGCTTCGTGCTCGGGGCTCAGGGTGCATTCGACGACGCCGTAACGGGAGGCACCGGCCAGGATGGTCGGTAGCGGCTGCTCGGGGTCTATCCCCAGTACGTTTTGCGCCATGGCGGTCAGGTGGGCGGTGACCAGCCGCTGTTGGCTACCGCTGCCGGTGGATCGTGGACTCGTCGGCTGCGTGCCCGACGCCGTCCGCGGCGAAGCCGCCGTTGGCCTGCTCCAGGAAGGCAGTGACGGCCGCGTGCTTCACGCCGCCGGCGGTGATGACGCCCAGTGGCTGTTGCAGGTCCAGTGCGCGCGGTGCCTGGCCCTCCCGCTCGCCGTACCCGGCTTGGATGAGGGAGGCTGCGGGCATGGCGTATCCGCCGCTTCCGGATGCCGTGACCGTGCCGAGCAGCCCATCGGGGGGGCATGTGCCGCTGCCCCAGCGCTTCACTCCGTCGGGCTTGCCTTCGCCGTGCGCTGCCTGCACCAGCA
>JAATFS010000200.1 GCA_015655035.1 Lysobacterales bacterium
ATGCCCTGGTTCTGCTTGGCTACGGTTTCGGCGTGGATCTTCGGCACGCGTGCCGGGTCCAGGTTCTCGCGCGCCTGCGCGAAGATCTGCGGCAGCTTCTCCATGCGTTCGGTGGCCGACTTCAGGCGGGTGGGCAACGGTGCGAATTCTCGGGCCATCAGCCCGTAGATCGCGCTGCCGGCCAGTCCGTTGTAGAGCTGCGGATCCCAGGCCCAGCTCTGCAGGACCTCGGTGTCCCAGATGTTGGATTGCAGCTGGTTGCGCAAGATCGCTGCATCGACCTGGTTCTCGCGTGACAGCTTGGCGACCTCGATCGCATCCAGTTCGGTCAGCAACTGCTTGCTTGCGTCCAGGCCTTTTTGCCGGCCGGCAGCGCTTAAGTCGTCGATCTGGCCGTCAAAGCGGTGGTCGCCGATCTGCGTGGCGCCCACGGGCGACAATTGCATCCAGGTATCCAGCGCACGATTGGACAGCTCGGTGAATTTCGCATCCAGCGCGGCGTCGCCGACAACCGCGGCGGTGCCGGTGGGATTGTCTGGAGCAGACGGGGATTCGGCTTTCTGGCAGCCGGCGAGGGCCGCCAGCAGGGCAGCGGCGAGCAGATGCTTGCGCATGGGGGATCCTGAGTGGGTCAATCCCATAGCATAGGCGCGCCGATGGATGGGCGCATATGCCTTTGGCTTACCCTGGTCGCATGCGAGTCGCATTGCGCGCCGTGCGCAGGCACTCAGCCTTCGTCTTCCTCGAATTCGACGAATACTTCGAGATCGCGCGCCAGCTGCTGCACCGCGTCGCGTACTTTCTGCGTGGTGTCCTCGTTGCCGGCTTCGACCTCGAGCTCATGCGTACCCGGTCCCTCGTCGTCGGACAGTCCTGCGGAACTGGAGTCCTCGTCGTCGAGATGCGGCATCAGATCGTCGATTTCCTCGACGCGCTCGATTCCTTCCAGGCTCTGCAGCAGGTTGTTGATGGCGCGTACATCGTCTTCGGTACCAGTGATTCGAAGGCGGAGCGTGGACATGGGGAAGGTTCCTGATGAGCAAGGCCCCAGGCTAGAAGATCGCAGGAAAAATCAGGTGACGAAATAGGCTCGTGCGGAGGCTCAGCGTGCGCGCGCGCGTGCCGGGCGGGTGCTCGACGGTGCTGCGTCGGGCGATACGGGCAACCCGACAAGGTCGGCGGGCAATGCCGGCATCGGCGTGCGCTCGTCCAGCGCCTCGCGCTTGAGCCAGTCGATGAACTCGCTGGCGGCCGGGCTGAGCGTGCGATGGCTCGGGTGAACGATGTAGTACGAATAGCGTGCCTTCAACGATGGCCCGGGCAATCGCACCAGCTCGTAGCGTTGCAGGTACGGTTGGGCGATATGTTTGCGCGCCAGCACCGCGCCAATGCCATAGACGGCCGCGCGCATCGCATCGGTGCTGTCGTTGAAGGTATGCATCGCTGGCAATTGCAGGTTGCGTACCGACGCGGCGCGGAACCAGTCACGCCAGCCTTGCGGCGACATGTCCGTGAGTAGCGGCAGCCGTGCGATGTCGCCGGGGCGTCGCAGCGTAGACAGTTGTGGCAGCGCCGGCGACGCGACCGGGAACAGTTCGTCGTCCATCAGATGGTGCGAGGTCAGTCCGGGCCAGTGGCCCTGGCCATAGCGGATGCCGAGGTCGGGGCCACCTTCTTCGAAACGCGAGAACGCGGCGTCGGTCTGGATATCCAGGTGCAGGTGCGGATTGGCGGCGTAGAAGCGCGGCAACCGGGGCAGTAGCCAGCAATAAGACAGCGAGCGCAGCGTGGTGACGCGTAGCAGCGTGGCATCGGCGCGGTGTTGCAGGTTACTGGCAACGGCGGCGATATCGGCCAGCGCAGTGTTCGCCGCATCGGCCAGTTGGCGGCCTTCGGCGGTCAGCTTGACCCCGCGCGCCTGGCGCTGGAACAGCGCGGTTCCCAGCATCGCTTCCAGCTTGCGCACGTGATGGCTGACCGCACTGGCGGTCAGGTGCAGTTCCTCGGCGGCATGGGCGAAATTCTGGTGGCGTGCGGCGGCGGCAAATGCGCCGAGCGCGGGCAGCAGGTTGGCGCGTGGATTCATGCGCCTGGGTCCGGCAAGCCGGTACTGGCGGAGCGGGTGCGCTCGTCGGCCAACTTGAGGAATCCCGGTGTGCCGCCGCGAGGAGAAACAGCGGGCGGGTTGCCATCGCTGCCCGCAGGCGCGAGGACGCGGCGCGGCGAGAGCTGAATGATGCTTTGAGCGTGCAAAGTTCGCTCCCCAGTTACCAGGAAAAAGCGAATGAGTCGTTCGACCGTGGCGATCATCAGGCACGCATGATATTTGTGGCTCGGCTCGATATTACGCGCTTGTGCCGGTAATCGCGCAGGTCGATGCTGCCGGCTCCTATCCCTTCGTTGTAGGCTCCATGCGCGCTCAGCCATCGTCCCGCCCGTTGCAGTTCCAGTCGTCTGTCGGGCTTGCGTGCACGGGGCGGCCATGAGCGGGTCACCGCAACCGGCGGAGCGGGTTGTCTCCGATAGCCGCGACTGGCGCACGCCGGCCGAATTAACATTTCTGGGCGTTGTGTGGGGGTGCTCGTTCTTGTTCATGCGGGTGGCCGCGCCGGCA
>JAATFS010000329.1 GCA_015655035.1 Lysobacterales bacterium
GGGGAGCCCATCGCCCCCATCGGCTAGTTCCAGTGCAGCGCGGCCAGGGCTTTTTGCAGCCGCCGGGCAGCGTCGGCGGCGTCGAACGGCGCACGCCGCGGTGGGTCGTAGACCTCCGGCCGGGTGCCGCTGACCATCAGGTCGATCGCCGCGCAACGGCCATTGCGCACGCTGCGATAGCCATCGACCTGCACGTAGTGGCTCATCGCCGCGTCGGCGGCGCGGAAATGCACGAACGACACCCCGCCGATCTGCACCTGGTCGGGCTCACCGACCACTTCGGCCGGCGGGTCCAGGCATTGGGCGACGTCGCGCGAGTCGTCGCTGCGGGCAATCCGCAACTCGGCGGCGGTCACGTCGTTGGAGCCATCCAGTACCAGCGCGGCCAATGGCCGGCCATGGCTGTCGGCGGGCGCGAACGCTTTCCAGCCATCGGTGTCCAGATAGTTGCGGTCGAAATCGCGCCGCAGCGTCATGCCGGGCACGGCGGCAACGCTCAGTCCCAGCGTCTGGTCCTGGAACACCGTCGGGACGGCGTGGGCAGTGGCGGGCGCCGCCGCAGGCGCGGTGCCGGCGGTGGCCGGCGCCGCGGCCGGCTTGCAGCCCGCCAGCGACAGCAGCAGCAACAGACAAAGGCCAGGCAGCAATACACACAGACGCATACGTACGATCTCTGCGATCAGGGCCCGACCATGATGCGCCTGCAAGGGTGAATGCGGTCGTTCCGGCCAGAGCCACGCCCGCTTGCGGCACCCAACAGCGCGGGATATCGGCGCCGCTAGGCCGGCATCGCGGCGACCGGCAGCGTCACCGTCATCATCGAGGCGTCTTCCGGATCCGGGCGCACGTTGAAACCCAGACTCTGGCACATCGCCAGCATCGTGCGGTTCTCGCGCAGCACCTGGCCCTCGACCGCCTTCAGGCCGAGCCAGCGCGCGTACTCGATCATGATCCGCATCAGCTGCCAGCCAATGCCATGGCCCTTGAGATCGGAGCGAATCAGGATGCCGTACTCGCCGCGCTCGTAATCGGCGTCGGCATGCAGGCGCACCGCGCCGAGCATGTCGCCGCTCTTCGGGTCCAGCGCCACCAACGCGATCGAGCGGGCGTAGTCGAGCTGGGTCAGGCGGGCGATGAATTCGTGGCTGAAATGCTTGACCGACTGGAAGAAGCGCAGCCGCAGGTCCTCGTCGGTGACGCGGGCGAAAAACGCGCGGAACAGCGCGTCGTCCTCCGGCCGCACCGGGCGCACGAAGGCGTAGCCACCGTCGCCGGTGGCGATCTGCCGCTCCCACTCCTTGGGGTACGGGAAGATCGCAAAGCGCGGATGGCCACGGCCTTTGTGCAGCTTGCGCGACGGCGCCACCGCCACGCGCGCGTCGAGCGCGATCACGCCATCGCGGTCGGCCAGCAGCGGATTGATGTCCAGCTCGCGGATCTCGGGGATGTCGGCCGCCAGCTGCGCCAGCTTGACCAGCACCATCGCCACCGACCGCTCATCGGCCGCCGGCACGTCGCGGTAGGCCTTGAGGATGCGCGAGACCCGGGTGCGCCCGATCAGCTCGTGCGCCAGCCGCAGGTCCAGCGGCGGCAGCGCCAGCTCGCGGTCGTTTATCACTTCCACCGCAGTGCCGCCACGACCGAACACCACCACCGGGCCGAACACCGGATCGTCGGCAATGCCGGCTATCAGCTCGCGCGCCTTGGGCAGCAGCACGGTCGGCTGCACGATGATGCCGTCGATGCGCGCCTGCGGCAGTGCCTGTCGGGCGCGCGCCAGTATTCCGTCGGCGGCGTCGCGCACCGCGTCCACGCTGGACAGGTTCACGCGCACGCCATCGATATCGGACTTGTGCGCGACATCGCTGGACATCACCTTGACCGTCACCGTGGCGCCAGCGGCCAGCAGCGACTCGGCCAGCAAGGCGGCCTCGTCGGCGCTGCGCGCCACTTGCAGCGGCACGCAGGGAATGCCGTAGGCGACCAGCAAGGCGTTGGTGGCGACCGGATCGAGCCAGGTCTGCCCGGCCGCGAGCGCGGCATCCACCCGCGTGCGCGCGGCCGCCACGTCCACCACGAAATCCTCCGGCAGGCTGGGCGGGGTCTCCATCAGCGCCGCCTGGGCCTCGCGATGGCGCACCAGGTGGGTAAAGCCGCGCACCGCATCGGATTCGGTGGCGTAGGTGGGCACGTGCGCGGCATTGAGCGTGGCCGTGGCGTAGTCGTCGTTGCCGAGCCAGACCGCGAACACCGGCTTGTCGCGCTGGTAGCGGCCGCGCTGGCCGAGCGTTCGCACCAGCGCCTTGGCCGCATCGGCCGAGGAGGTGAACGCGGTCGGTACGTTGACCACCAGCAGCGCGTCGTTCTCGTTGTCGTCGAGCAATGCCTCGATCGCCGAGGCGTAACGCTCGCCGTCGGCATCGACAATGATGTCCACCGGATTGCCGCGCGACCAGCCTTGCGGCAGGGTCTGGTCCAGACGCTCCACGGTCTTGGGCGACAGCTCGGCCAGGGTGCCGCCGCGCAGCGTGAGCTGGTCCACCGCCAGGCGGCCGACGCCGCCGCCGTTGCTGAGGATCGCCAGCCGGCGTCCCGGAAACGAGCCGAGCCGGCCCAGCGTCTCGGCTGCGGCGAACAACTCGTCCAAAGCGCCCACCCGCAGCAGCCCGGCGCGCGCGAACGCCGCACCGTACACCGCGTCCGAGCCCGCCAGCGCCTGCGAATGGGTCTCGGCCTGGGGGTTGATGCGGAACTGGCGGCCAGACTTCACCACCACTACCGGCTTGGCGCGCGCGGCCGCACGCGCGGCGGACATGAACTTGCGCGCATCGCCGATGTGTTCGACGTACAGCAGAATCGCGCGGGTGCGGTAGTCGGTGGCGAAGTAGTCCAGCAGGTCGCCGAAGTCGACGTCGAGGGTGTCGCCCAGCGACACCACCGCCGAAAACCCGATCGAGCGGGCCACGCCCCATTCCACCAAGGCCGCGGCAATCGCGCTGGACTCGGAGATCAGCGCCAGGTCGCCGGCTTGCGGGCAATGCGCGGCGATGCTGGCATTGAGCCGGGCGTGCGGCGCGATCACGCCCAGGCAGTGCGGCCCCAGGATGCGCAGGCCCTTGGCGCGCGCGGCCGCTTCCACCCGCGCGGCCGGCGAGCCCGGGCCCTGGCCCAGGCCGGCGGTGAGGATGATCGCCGCCGCCACGCCCTGGCGCGCGGCAATGGCAACGATGCGCGGCACGATCCGCGCCGGTGCGGTGATCACTACCAGGTCCGGCACCCAGGGCAGGTCGGTGAGCCGGCGCACCGTGCGCACGCCGTCGATCTCGCTGTAGCGCGGGCTGACCCAGCCGATCTGCCCGGGAAATCCGGCAGCCCGCAGGTTGCGCACCACCGCGCGCCCGGCCGAACGCTCGCGCGGGCTGCCGCCGACGATGGCGACGGTGGTGGGCCGGAAGACCGATTGCAGGTGATAGGTGCTCATACGGCGGGCGGCATACGGCAATGGGAGGGGGGCACAACCCAGGTCGAACCTCGCCTGGAACAGCTACCCGAAGCGGCATGCCGCCCGGGCTTGGCTACACGGTACAACGGCCGCTGGCGGACACGACGAAAAGCGCGCTAAAGCACCGCTCCAATCGATAACCATTCTCACTTGCCGTAGAATGGCCACGTCAGCCAGCGCGTGGACGAACCGTCCGGCCAGCCATCACCGACTCCCGTACGGAACTCCCATGAAACCTTCTCGCCTATTGGCCGGCGCCTTGCTCGGTGCGGTCACCGCGTCCAGCTGGGCCCACACCCCGTATCTCGTTCCCAATGACTTCGCCCCGCGCGCCGGCCAGACCGTGGCGCTGGACGCGGCCTTTGCCGAGGCCTTTTTCGTACCCGAAGTGGCCTTCGACGATAGCCAGTTCGCGATCACCCGCCCGGACGGCAACC
>JAATFS010000075.1 GCA_015655035.1 Lysobacterales bacterium
CGCTCGAGCTGGGCAAGAGCGACGACGAACCGTTCAAGCTGCCGAGCTGGCCGGAGTCGCTGCCGCAGATCGAAGTGCCGCTGGCGATCCAGGCAGACCGCATCGTCGTGGACAACCTGCGCGTCACCCAGTTGCAGCAGCCGATGATCGTGGTGGAAAAACTGCGTGGCGGGCTGGAAGTGGCCAATGGCGAACTGCATACGCGCCAGATCGTGGTGGACACCGATCGCGGCGACTTCCACGTCAACGGCGACTACGCACCGGGCGACGATTACCGCGCCGACCTGACCGCCACCGCCGTGCTGCCTGCACCCCGCGGGCGCACCCCGGCCAGCGTGGGCGTGGTCGCGCGCGGCGATCTGGACAAGATGGAGGTTGCCGTCGCGGGGCGTGCGCCCGCTCCGCTGCATGCCAGCCTGGTGTTCACCGGCCGCGACGACCCGCGCTGGGAACTCAAGGCCTCCACCCAGGCCCTGGACCTGTCGCTGTTGCTACCGCCGGCCGAAGGCACGGACAGCGAGCCGGCCACGCCGATGTCGTTCGACCTGCAGGCTTCCGGCAAGGGCGGCAACGCCGACCTGCACGGCCGTTTCAAGCAAGGCGACCTGGCTGTCACCTTGCAGCCGTCGCGGGTCAGCTTGAAGGACCAGGTGCTGACGGTCGCGCCGCTGGTGATCGATGCCTTCGAGGGCCGCACCCAATTGCGCGGCACGGCCGATTTCCGCGACCCGGAGAATGCGACTTTCCGCTTTTCCGTCAATGCCAGCGGTCTGCGCTTCACCCCTGCCGCCGACTCCTCCACGCCGGAGGCACCGGCGGTACCGGTGGAACTCACCGACGCACGCCTGGGCCTGGCCGGCACCCTCAAGGCCTGGGCCGCGATCGGCAACGCCACACTGGAGCGCGAGGGCCAGCAAGCCAAGTTGGTGATCGACACACGCGGCAACGATCAGCGCGCGCAGCTCAAGCAAGTGCAGGCCAACACGCCGGGCGGCTCGCTCGACCTGACTGGCGAAGTGGCGTGGTCGCCGGTGTTGAGCTGGGACCTCAGCGCGCAACTGGCCAAGTTCGATCCGGGTTACTTCGCGCCGGGCTGGGATGGCAACCTGTCCGGCACGCTCGCCTCCAAGGGCCAGCAGCTGCCGGCACCGGCCGGCGGCGTCTCGCCCGGCTACGAGGCCACCGCCGAGATTCCCTCGCTGACCGGCCAGCTGCGCCAGCGCAAGCTGGACGCCAACGGCAAATTCGCGCTGCGCGGCGACCAGGGCGAAGGCCAACTACAACTGGCGCTGGGCAACAGCCGCCTCAGTGCCAATGGCAAGGTCGGCGACAGCCTCGACATCGCCGCGCAGCTGCAACCGCTGCAACTGGCCGACCTGATGCCCGGCGCCAGCGGCAACATACGCGGCGACGTCAGCATCGCCGGCCGTCGCGACGCCCCCGACATCACTGCCGACATCAGCGGCAGCGGCCTGCGCTGGAACGAATGGAGCGCGGAGAACATCAGCCTGCGCGGCCATCTGCCCTGGCGCGGCGGCGCCGGCGAGCTGGCCTTGCAAGGCAACGCGATCAACGTCGGCACCGTGCTGGACAGCGTGCGTGTGCAGGCCAGCGGTGCGGTCGAGAACCTGCGCCTGCAAGCCGACGTCAACAGCGAACTGGCCACCCTGGCATTGCAGGGCGACGTGCGCCGCAACGGCGAGCGCTGGCAGGGCGAACTCTCCAGCGTGCGCATCGCTCCATCCAAGGGCGATGCCTGGGCGCTGCGCCAGCCCGCGCAATTCAGCGTCAACGGCGCCGCCTTCAGCCTGGCCGATGCCTGCCTGGCCGCAGCCAGCGGCGGGGCGCTGTGCGCCAGTGCCGACTGGCCGCGCACCGGCGTGACCGTGAAGGGCGATGCATTGCCGCTGTCGCTGGTGAACCCGTGGCTGCCCAAGCAGGACGGGCGCCAGATCACCTTGCGCGGCGACCTCACCATCGATGGCCACTTCAAGCCACGCGGCAATGCCTGGGAAGGCAGCTTCCGCGTCGCCTCGCTCGAAGGCGGCGTGCGCCTGGGCGAGAACCGCTACGCCGCCGTCGCCGGCAATCCCAATCGCGGCGAACTGGTGCGCTACGACCAGTTCAGCCTGCAGGCCGACTTCACCCCCCAGCAGATCGTCGGCAAGCTCGGTGTCGGCTTCCAGGGCGACGGCTTCGTCGATGCCAAGGTCACCACCGGCTGGGACGCTTATGCGCCGCTCAACGGCGAGCTGTACATGAACATCGCGCGGCTGAACTGGTTGCAGCTGTTCGTCGCCGACCTCGACCGCCCCAAGGGCAAGATCGAGGGCCACGTCAGCCTGCGCGGCACGCGCTCCGAGCCACTGCTCGGCGGCGAAGCCACCTTGAACGAATTCACCGCCGAATACCCGTCGATGGGCCTGACCCTGAGCGAAGGAAAGGGCCGCTTCGACGCCCAGCCCGATGGCTCGGCCAAGATCGCCGCCTCGATGAAGTCCGGCGACGGCACCCTCACCGTCGATGGCGGCCTGTCCTGGTTCGGCGACGGCACCCCGCTGCAACTCAACATCCGTGGCAGCAACGTGCTGGCCTACAACACCAGCGAACTGCGCATCATCGCCAACCCCGACATGCAGTTCGGCATCGTCGACAAGACCATGCAGCTGCGCGGCCGGGTTGAAGTGCCCGAGGCCGACATCGATCTGGAACGGCTGGATCGCGGCACCTCGGTATCGGAAGACGTGGTCGTGCTCGATCCAGTGGACCCGGAGGAAACCGTCTCCTCGCCGCTGGACATGGAGCTGGCGATCGTCCTCGGCGACAAGGTCCAGATGAGCGGCTTCGGCCTCAAGGGCGGCTTGAGCGGGCAGTTGCAGATCCATGCCCGCCCCGGGCGCGAGATGACCGCCGACGGCGGACTCGACGTCAGCGGCCGTTACAAGGCCTACGGCCAGGACCTGACCATCAGCCGTGGCCAGCTGACCTGGAACAACAACGTCGTTTCCGACCCGCGCATCAACATCCGCGCCGAACGCAAGATCGGCGACGTCACCGCCGGCATCGACGTCAGCGGCCGTGCCGAATCGCCGCGCGCGGACGTTTGGTCCGAGCCGGCGATGTCGCAGTCCGAAGCGCTGTCCTACCTGGTGCTGGGCCGCAGCCTCTCCACCGCCAGCGGCGACGAGAGCGAGCAGGTCAGCGCCGCCTCCGCCGCCCTATCGGCCGGCAGCGGCCTGGTCGCCTCCCAGCTCGGCGCCAAACTCGGCCTTGACGAAGCAGGGGTCCAGCAATCCAGCACCCTGGGCGGCTCGGTGATTGGCTTCGGCAAGTACCTCTCGCCCAAACTCTACGTCGGCTACGGCGTATCGATGGTCGGCAGCGGCTCGGTGATCACCCTGAAATACCTGCTCAGCCGCGGCTTCGACGTGGAAGTGGAATCGAGCACGGTGGAGAC
>JAATFS010000406.1 GCA_015655035.1 Lysobacterales bacterium
CGATCGCAGGACGCCAGGCTGGCGCACGTCGGTTACGATGCGCCCCCCTGCTCTATTGCCGTGAAACACCGCCTCGTGACTCATTATTCCGGCCCCCTGCTGACCCGTGCGCTCGCCGAGTCGCTGCTCGCCGCGCACACCACGGGCGCCACCGAATGGTCGGGCTCGCTCGATCTGGAACGCAGCACCGCCCGCGTACCGCTCGCCGCCGATCATTGGCGCTGGCAGCAGCAGCCATATCCCTATCCGCACAAACTCAAGGACCGCACGCTCTACTACTGGGACGGCGAGGCCTTCGCGCCGATCTCGCGCTTTGGCAGCGGCCTGATCAAGCTGGTGCCGACCGACTGGGGCGCACCGACCTTCGAGATCGACGGCATCAAGATGCTGCCCAGCGCGCAGATATCGCCGTTCGAGGATGCGCGGCGCAAGGTGGCGCTGGTGCAACCACGCGGCAAGACCGTGCTCGATACCTGCGGCGGGCTTGGCTATTTCGCCGCCTGCTGCCTGGAAGCGGACGTGGCGCGGATTCTCTCGTTCGAGAAAAACCCGGACGTGCTATGGCTGCGCACGCTCAATCCATGGTCGCCGGATCCCGATGCCCCCGCCAGCAAGGGCCGTCTGCAGCTCACCCATGCCGATGTCTCGGCCGCGATCTCGCAGCTGTCCGACGCATCGGTGGATGCGATCCTGCACGACCCACCCCGCTTCGGCATTGCCGGCGAACTGTATTCACAAGCGTTCTACGACCAGCTCGCGCGCGTGTTGCGCCGCGGCGGCCGCCTGTTCCACTACACCGGCAGCCCGAACAAGCTCACCAGCGGCCGCGACGTGCCGCGCGAAGTGAGCAAGCGCCTGGAAAAGGCCGGCTTCGCCGCGCAACTGGCATTGGATGGCGTGCTGGCGACACGGCGCTGATGCCTCGAGCATCGCTTCGAACAGGCCGTTGGCCGCTACCCAGGCACGCCGGCCCGTCTGCGGAGAGCGGCACGCGAAGCTGACGCCCACGACAATGCGCGACCTCGACCGGGCAGGCAGAGCGCGCCGAGTTCGGCCAGAATCGGGTTCATCCCTGCTGCCCCACCCTCGCCCTACGTGAAATCCCTATCGGCCTGCCGCCTCCTGATCCTGCTCGCCGCCGCCTTGCTGGCGGCTTGCGCCACGCAACCACCACAGGCGCCCGGGCGCACCCCGACCCAGGTCAAGGCCGACATCGCGCGGCGCCTGCCGTCGGCCCTGGCCGATCGCGCCGGCTGGAGCAACGATGTCTATGTGGCGCTGTCCTCACAGGATCTGGCCACAAGTCCCGAGCATCTATGCGCGGTACTGGCGGTGATCGAACAGGAATCCACCTACCAGGCCAATCCGCCGGTGCCGAACCTGGGCAAGATCGCACGCGCCGAAATCGGCCGCCGTGCGGCGTCGAAACATGTCCCCGGCTTCGTGGTCGATGCCGCGCTCCGGGTGAAGTCGCCGGATGGCCGCGCCTATGGCGAGCGCATCGCCGCCGCGCGCACCGAACAGGACCTGAGCAGCGTATTCGAGGACTTCGCCGGCAGCGTACCGCTCGGGCAGCGCCTGTTCGGCGGGCTGAACCCGGTGCGCACCGGCGGGCCGATGCAGGTCGGCGTGGCCTTTGCCGAAGCCCATAGCGACGGCTATCCGTACCCCCTGCAGCCCTCGATCCGCAAACAGGTGTTCAGCCGTCGCGGCGGCATCTGGTTCGGCACGCGCCATCTGCTCGGGTATCCCACCCGCTACGACGCGCTGCTGTATCGCTTCGCCGATTTCAACGCCGGCTGGTACGCCAGCCGCAACGCCGCGTTCCAGTCGGCGCTGGCCAAGGCCTCCGGCATCGACCTGCAACTGGACGGCGACCTACTGACCCCAGGCGCCGCGCTCGACCAGCCCGGCGCCACCGAGCGCGCGGCGCGCGCGCTCGGTGGCCAGCTGTCGATGAGCGATCGCGACATCCGCGACGCACTGGAAACCGGCACCTCGCTCACGTTCGAGGACACCGCGCTGTATCGCCAGGTATTCACCCTGGCCGAGCGCGACGCCGGCCATGCACTGCCGCGCGCAGTGCTGCCGGGCATTCGCCTGGACAGCCCCAAGATCACCCGCAAGCTGACCACTGCATGGTTCGCGCAGCGGGTCAACGAGCGCTGGCAGCGCTGCATGGCGAGATAACCGCCGCCCTGCGCCGAGCGATACCGATTACGGCATCGCTCATCGTCGTTGTTGCGAACTGGGATCGCGGTCGCCGCTGCCGGCGCGGCGCCCTCGCTAGAGTCCGGCCCCAGGCCATCGGGGAGCATGACAATGCAGCGACACGAACACCTGCAGGCGCGGGCAGGCGGCTTGCGCCGGCTCGGCATCGCCACGATGCTGGCACTACTGATGTCGGCGGCCCTGCCGGCCAGTGCAGTCGGCCCCGGCGCGGTCAGCGGCAGCACCAGCATCCACGATCCGGCGATGCTCAAGCGCAGCGATGGCCGCTACTACGTGTACGGCTCCCACAACGCTTCGCTCACCAGCACCGACCGCATCGCGTTCAGCGACGGCGGGGCGATCTTCGCAAGCGTGCCCGACTGGGTCTATGGCTACAACAGCGACGGCGATATCTGGGCGCCGGACGTGGCCTACCAGGGCGGCAGATACCTGATGTATTACACCGCCTCCAGCTTCGGCGTGAACACCTCGGCGATAGGCCTGGCAATCAGCAGTACCGGCGCGCCCGGCAGTTGGACCGACCAGGGCATCGTCTATGCGTCCTCGGCGTCCAGCAACCACGACTACAACGCGATCGACGGCAACCTGGTGGTCGATGCCTCGCAGCGCTGGTGGCTGGCCTTCGGTTCGTACTGGAGCGGGATCAAGCTGATCCAGCTCGACCCGGATACCGGCAAGCCCCTGGCCAGCAACACCACGCGCTACAGCCTGGCCAGCCGCGCCAGCCCGGGCGCAGTCGAGGCGCCCTTTATTCACCAGGCCAACGGCTGGTATTACCTGTTCGTGTCCTTCGATGCCTGCTGCGCCGGCGTGGACAGCACCTACAAGATCGCGGTCGGCCGCGCCCAGCAGGTCACTGGGCCCTATCTCGACAAGGCCGGCGTGGACATGCGCTCGGGCGGCGGCAGCGTGATCCACGCCACCGAGGGCGACATGCACGGCCCCGGCGGCCAATCGGTGATCAACGACGCCGATGGCGACATCCTGGTCTACCACTACTACGACGCCACCGGCACGCCGCGCCTGGGCATCAACCGCCTCGGCTACGACAGTGCCGGCTGGCCGGTGGTGCAATGACGGCGCGCCGGGCCGGCGATCCCGCTTGCGGTCAGGCCGCTGCCGGGCGCGGTAGCGGCGCCAGCAAGCCCTTGCGGCGGAACCCCATTTCCAGCGGAATCGTCAGCAACGGCGGCAGCGCCGCCAACAGGCTCAGTCCCCACGCCCACCACGGCCAGCGCAGGCGCACCGCCGCGATCAGGCTGGCGACCACGTAGAACAGGAACGCCACGCCATGCAGGCGACCGAACAACCAGACACCCATCTCGGTGGTCCCGGTGCCGTACTTCAACAGCATGCCCAGCAACAGGCCAGCCCAGGTCAGTCCTTCAAAGAAAGCGGCGGCGGCGAACAACCGGCCCACTGGCGACAACGGATAGGAACGCATGCGAAATTCCAGGCGGGAGGGGAATGCGCCGCGACGCGATGGCGGCGGCGACGCCCGCTGGCAGCATCATTCTACAAGCCCGCGCAGCCGTCATCCACGGGCCCGCACATCGCGCTGGCGCGCATGCGCCGGCATCGGGGTTCACTCAGGCCAGCGCCGGCAACAGATTCAGCAGCAACACCATGCCCAGCCCCACCAGCGCCACGATGGACTGCACCACCGAGATGGTCTTGGTTGCCTCTCCCATCGTCATCCCGAACGACTCCTTGACCAGCCAGAAACCGGCATGGTTGGCGTAGTTGAAGAACAACGAGCCGCAACCGATCGCCAGCGCCAGCAGCGGCGCGTTCAACGCCGGGTCCGATCCGGCCAGCGGCGCCAGCAATCCCGAGGCGCCGACGATACCGACCGTCGCCGAACCGGTGGATACCGACAGCAGCATCGAGATACTCCAGCCCAGCACCAGCGGCGACAACGCGAACTGGTGGCTCAGATGCACGATGGCATCGCCGACGTCGGCATTGGTCAACACCTGCTGGAACGCGCCACCACCGGCAATGATCAACAGCACGTTGGCAATAGGCTTCAGGCTTGACGACAGCGAGTCGCGCAAATGCGCGGCATCGCCGCCGCGCGCATACACCAGCACCCCCGCAGCGAACAGCACCCCGATCAACATCGCAATCACCGGATTGCCAAGGAACGCGGTGACGTGGACCACCGCCGATCCTTCGGCGAACAGCAGCTCACCCAGCACGTGCAACAACATCAGCAATGCCGGCAGCAACGCGGCCAGCACGCCCAGCAACAGGCCCGGCGGCGGCGCCCCGGATGCCAACGCCTGCGACGCCTGGCCGGAGAACTGCTCGATCAAGGCGGCGTCCGGGCGCACGTTCAGGCGCGGCGCAATGAAGGCGCCATACACCGGACCTGCCAGGATGATCGCGGGGATCGCAGCGATGAAGCCGTACACCATCGTCGCACCGACACTGGTCTTCAACGTCGCGATCGCCGTCAGCGGCCCCGGATGCGGCGGCACCATGCCGTGCATGGCCGCCAGCGCGGCGATCACCGGGATGCCCGCATACACGTAGGCCGAACCCGGGCGGCTGGAGGACGCCTCGAGCTTTCTCGCCACGCTGAAGATCAGCGGCAGCAGCACCACCAGGCCAACCTCGAAGAACATCGGGATGCCGACGATGAACGCCATCACCGCCATCGCCCACGGCAGCGCGCGATCGGACACCTTTTGCAGGATGAAGGTGGACAGGCTTTCGGTCACGCCACTGTCGGCCAGGATCTTGCCCAGCATCGCCCCCAGCGCGACCACCAAGCCAACCACGCCCAGGGTCTTGCCCGCACCGTTGGTAATGGACTTGAGCAGTTCCTCGACCGGCATGCCGGTAGCGAGCCCTCCCCCTATCGACACCACCAACAACGCAAGCAGCGGATGAAGCCGGATCCGCGAAACGATCAGGGCAACCAGTACCA
>JAATFS010000500.1 GCA_015655035.1 Lysobacterales bacterium
AGCGAGCAGCAAGTGCTCGCATTGATCGCCGGGACGTGAGGCAACCATGGCGGAAACGATGATCGACAAACACACTTCACTACCACGTGCACCGTCGCCCGACGCACCATCGCCGCTGCGTCGCTGGCTGTCCCAGCCCTTGCTGTGGCCGGTGCTGACGCTGGCGCTGCTGTTGATTGGCAATGGCGTATTCAACCCAGGCTTCCTGTCGCTGCAATGGCGCGACGGCCACCTGTACGGCAACCTGATCGATATCGGCAATCGCGCCGCGCCGCTGGCGCTGGTGGCATTGGGCATGACCGGTGTGATCGCTGTGCGTGGCCTTGATATCTCGGTGGGCGCGGTGCTGGCCATCGCCGCCACCGTCGCGGCATGGACCCTGGGTCGCGCGCAGTCCGCAGGCCTGGCGGACCATAGCCTGTGGCCGCTGCTGCTGGCGGTGGCCGCCGCGCTGGTCGCCGCGGCTGTGTGCGGCCTGTGGAACGGCGTGCTGGTGGTCAAGCTCGGGATGCAGCCGATCATCGCCACGCTGATCCTGATGGTGGCCGGGCGCGGCCTGGCGCAGCTGATCAGCGGCGGGCAGATCCTGACCTTGTACTACCCGCCGTATGCATTCCTGGGCAATGGCTTCGTGCTGGGCCTGCCATTCTCGCTGCTGGTGGTCGCGGTGGTATTCGTGGTGCTGCATCTGCTGCTGGAGCGCACCGCGCTGGGCCTGTTCGTGCGTGCAATCGGCCACAACCCGCTGGCCGCGCACGTGGCCGGCGTGCGTGCACGGCGTATCACGCTGGGGCTTTACGTGTTCTGCGCCTTCACCGCCGGCATGGCCGGATTGCTGGTCAGTTCCAACGTCAACAGCGCCGACGCCAACAACGCCGGCCAGTTGCTGGAACTGGACGCGATCCTGGCCGTGGCATTGGGCGGCAGCCTGCTCGGCGGTGGCCGCTTCAGCCTCGCAGGCAGCCTGTTCGGCGCGCTGATCATCCAGACCCTCACCTCCACCATCTATGCCATCGGGGTGCCGCCGCAGGTCAACCTGGTGGTCAAGGCGGTGCTGGTGTTCGCGGTGATGCTGTTGCAATCGCCGGAATTCCGCGCCCGCGTGCGCACGCTGGCGGTGCGCCCACGCGCGGAGCCGGGCGCATGAGCGCGGTCGTCGCCGTCGGCGGTGTGCGCAAGCTCGGGCGCGATCCCCGGGTCGTCGCCTTGATGGTGACGATAGGCTTGTTCGTGGCCATGGCCGGTGCCGGAGGCGTGCTCTACGACGGTTTCCTGTCGCCCCAGGTATTCCTCAATCTTCTGATCGACAACGCCTTCCTTTGCATCGTCGCGGTCGGCATGACCTTCGTCATCCTTGCCGGCGGCATCGATCTGTCGGTGGGTGCCGTGGTGGCATTCACCACGGTGCTGTCGGCAGCGCTGGTACAGCACCATGGCTGGCATCCGCTGGCCGCGATCGGCTTGGTGCTCGCCCTCGGCACCGGCTTCGGCGCACTGATGGGCACCATGATCCAGCGCTACCGCTTGCAGCCGTTCGTGGTCACGCTGGCAGGGATGTTCCTGGCGCGCGGGGTGGCCACGCTGATAAGCGTAGATTCGATCGATATCGACCACCCGTTCTATACCGCCATCGCCTACCTGCGCATCCCGCTGGGCGGTGGCGCCACGCTGTCGGTGGGCGCGGTGATCGCGCTGTTAGTGGTGGTTGCCGGCGCGGTGTTGGCGGGCGCCACGCGCTTTGGCCGCAGCGTGTATGCGATCGGCGGCAGCGAATCCTCCGCGCTGCTGATGGGCCTGCCGGTGGCCTCCACAGTAATCCGGGTCTACGCGCTGAGCGGCTTCTGCGCGGCGCTGGCCGGCGTGGTCTATACGTTCTACATGCTGTCCGGCTACAGCCTGCATGCAAGCGGCTTGGAACTGGATGCAATCGCCGCAGTGGTGATCGGCGGCACCTTGTTGGTCGGTGGTAGCGGCTACGTGCTGGGCACCCTGGTCGGAGTACTGATCCTGGGCCTGATCCAGACCGCAATCGCCTTCGACGGCAACCTCAGCTCCTGGTGGACGCGTATCGCCATTGGCGTGCTGTTGCTGCTGTTCTGTCTACTGCAACGGCTGCTGGCGCGCCGCGGCGGCAAACGCGGGGAGGCCGCATGACGACTCGGCGAGATTTTCTCAAGCACAGCGGTGCCGCCGCTGCTGCCCTCGGCATGGCACCGGCGGCTGCGCAGGTGCGGCCACCGCCGGCACGCGCCGTGATCGGCGAAGCGGTCGCGCCGGTCGAGCGTGCTTTTGCACTGGACCAGGTGGAGCTGCTCGACGGCCCGTTCCGGCAGGCACGCGACCGCGACCGCCGTTATTTGATGTCCATTCCCAACGATCGGCTGCTACATTGCTTCCGCATCACCGCCGGCCTGCCATCGACGGTTGCGCCACTGGGCGGCTGGGAGTCGCCGCATTGCGAACTGCGTGGCCACTTCGCCGGCGGCCACTATCTGTCGGCGTGCGCGCTGTTGTACGCCTCCACCGGCGATGAGGCCGTACGCCAGAAGGCCGATGCGCTGGTCGCCGGGCTGGCGCGCTGCCAACGTGCCGATGGCTACCTGGGCGCCTATCCGGTCAGCTTCTACGAGCGCCTGGGCCGTGGTGAAGAGGTATGGGTGCCGCTCTACACTGCGCACAAGCTGCTGGCCGGGCAACTGGACATGGCGCGTCTGTGTGGCAATGCGCAGGCGCTGCAAGTGGCTACGCGCTTCGCCGACTGGCTGGGTGCGTGGATCGACAGCTTCGACGACACGCAATGGCAACGCATCCTCACCGTGGAGTTCGGTGCCGTGCACGAGTCGTTGTGGGAGCTGTACCGGCTCGGCGGCGATACGCGCTACCGGCGCTGGGCGTTGCGCTTCGAACAGGCCTCGCTGCTGGATCCACTGGCCGACGGGCGCGATGCCCTGGACGACCTGCACGCCAACACTCAGATCCCCAAGATCGTCGCCGCCGCGCGCGCTTATGAAATCGAAGGCGATACCCGCCAGCGCCGCATCGCCGAGTCCTTCTGGAGCATCGTCACCCAGCACCACGCCTACGCCACCGGCGGCGTCAGCGACTATGAACGCTTCGGTCGTCCCGACCACCTGGCCGGGCGCCTGAGCGGGCATAGCCACGAGTGCTGTTGCAGCTACAACCTGCTCAAGCTCACCCGCCACCTGTACGGCTGGCAGCCGCAGGCCGCATTGATGGATTACTACGAGCGCGTACTCTTCAACGCGCGCCTGGGCACCCAGGACGAGGCCGGCATGATGATGTACTTCGTGCCGATGGACGCCGGCTACTGGAAGCTGTTCAACACCCCGTTCGACTCGTTCTGGTGCTGCACCGGCACCGGTGCCGAGGAATTCGCCAAGAGCCAGGACAGCATCTACTTCCACGACGATGCCGGCCTGAGCGTCAACCTCTACATCGCCTCGCGCCTGCACTGGCCCGAGCAGGGCTTGCGCCTGACCCAGCAAACCCGTTTCCCGGACGAGCAGGGCAGCACCCTGGTATTGGAACTCGCACAGCCGCGCGAATTCGACCTGCGCCTGCGCATTCCCGGCTGGGTGCAACCGGGCTGGCAGGTGGCGGTCAACGGCCAGCCACAGACCACCACGGCAACCCCGGGCAGCTATCTGCGGCTGCGCCGGCGCTGGGCAGACGGCGACCGCGTGACGCTGCGCCTGCCGATGGCGCTGCAAGCCGCGCCACTGCCCGACGAACCCAGCCTGCAAGCCATGCGCTACGGCCCCCTGGTGCTGGCGGTACGCATGGGCACCGACGGCATCGCGCCCGAGCAACTGCACGTCTCCGACCAGCGTCCCTCGTTGAACCACATCGTGGGCCGTGCGCTACCCAGCGTCTATTTCGCACCCAACCAGTCTTGGGTAACACCGCAGGACGAGGCCAGGTTGCAGTTTTCCGCCGAAGGCATCGATGGTTCGCTGGCGCTGATACCGCTCAACCGCATCGTCCACGAACGCTATGCCGTCTACTGCCGGGTGCGGCCGCAATGGGAGAAGAACCCGCAATTCTAGAGCGCCGCCTTGCCTATCGATAAGCCATCGCCGGCAGGGCGGTCCAATCATTTGCGTGCGCTTTTGAGGAGGGGCCATGCACACTCACAAACTGACCATCGTCGAGAAACTCGGCTATGGCGCCGGCGACATGGCCGTCAACGTCGTGATCTCGTCGATGATGCTGATCATCACGTTCTTCTACACCGACGTATACGGCCTCAAGCCGCAGGATGTCGCGTTGCTGTTCATCGCAGTGCGCTTGATCGATGCCTTCGCCGACCCGCTGATGGGCATGTTCACCGATCGCCACACCACGCGCTGGGGCCGCTACCGCCCGTACTTCCTGGTCATGGCCGTGCCGTTCGGGATATCGGTGTTCCTGACCTTCACCACGCCGGACCTGAGCTACAACCTCAAGCTGGCCTGGGCCTATGCCACCTACCTGCTGGTGATGCTGATCTTTACGGCGGTCACCATCCCCTACATTTCGCTGATCGGCGTGCTTACCGCCGATCCCAAGGAGCGGCTGTCGGCCAACGGCTACCGGTTGTTCTTCGCCAAGGTGGCCGCCTTCCTGGTCACCATCGTGGTGCCGCAACTGGCGGTGGCGTGGGGCGGCGGCAACCTTGCCGCCGGCTACAAGTGGGCAATGGGCCTGATGGGCCTGATGGCCACCGTACTGTTCCTGTTCTGCTTTGCCACCACCAACGAACGCATCCAGCACCAGGTCGAGCGCAAGCCGGTGCGCGAACAACTTCGCCTGCTGCTGCGCAACGACCAATGGCTGGTGCTTTGCGCGGTGTGCGTGGTCGGCACCATCGGCTACGTGATCCGCGGCTCGGTGGCCGCGTATTACGCCAAGTACTACCTCGGGGGCGATGCCGCGCTGATGTCCGCGTTCATGGCTACCGGCGTGGTCGCCGCGATCCTGGCAATGGTCGCCTCCACCTGGATCACCAAGAGCTACTGCAAGGTCAAGCTGTTCCGCTACAGCCAGCTGGCGGTGGGCGTACTCAGCGCCATCATGTATATCGCCGTTCAGCCGGGCGATACCGTGCTGGCGTTCGTGCTGTATTTCCTGGTCTGTTTCGTAGTCGACCTGCACGCGCCGGTGTTCTGGTCGGCCATTGCCGAAGCGGTGGACTACGGCCACGCCCGTAGCGGCAAGCGCGTGGCCGGGCTGGCCTTTGGCGGCATCTCGTTCTGCCAGAAGGCGGGCATGGGCATTGCCGGCGCCATCGTCGGCTGGCTGCTGGCGGGGTTCCACTACGTACCCGACCAGGTGCAGAGCGCCTTCACCCTGCACGGCATCGCGTTGATGCTGACCCTGATCCCGGGCCTGTTCCATATGCTGATGGGCGGGCTGATGTTCTGGTATCGCGTCACCGATGACTATTACCGCCAGATCAAGGCCCAGATCATCGCCGATGCAGATACCGCCGCCACGCCGTCCCGCCGCGACGACGGCTTCACCGCCCGCACCACCACGGAATGCCCGACATGAGCCTGACCAACCCCTTCATCCTCAATCGCGCCGATCCGTTCGTGCTGCGCCGCAACGACTACTACCACTTCACCGCCTCGGTACCCGAATACGACCGCATCGTGCTGCGCCGCGCCGCCACCCTGTCCGCACTGCCCACGGCCGAGGAAAAAGTGCTGTGGCGCGCACCGGCCAGCGGCCCGGTCAGCCAATTGATATGGGCGCCCGAACTGCACCATGGCGGCGATGCCTGGTACGTGTATTTCGCCGCCGCACCCTCGCGCGAGATCAAGCACAACCTGTTCCAGCACCGCATGTACGCACTCCGCAATCCAGCCGATAACCCGATGGAAGGCGACTGGTCGCTGGCCGGGCAAGTGGACAGTGGCATCGATGCCTTCTGCCTGGATGCCACCACTTTTGCCCATCGCGGCCAACGCTATTATCTGTGGGCGCAAAAGCACCCGGACATCCCCGGCAATTCCAACCTCTACCTCGCCCCGCTGGCCACGCCCATGCGCCTGGGCGGCGCGCCGGTGTTGCTGGCCAAGCCGGAACATGACTGGGAAGTACAGGGCTTTGCCGTCAACGAAGGTCCGGCCGTGCTGATCCGCAACGGCAAGGTCTTCGTCACCTATTCGGCCAGTGCCACCGACGAACGCTATGCCATGGGCCTGCTCTGGGCCGATGCCGACGCCGACCTGCTGGAACCGGGCAACTGGCATAAATCGCCTGCGCCCGTGTTCGTCAGTGATCCCGAGCGCAGCGTGTTCGGCCCTGGCCACAACAGCTTCACCACCAGCGAAGACGGCGCCACCGACCTGATGGTCTATCACGCCCGCAACTATCGTGAAATCGAAGGCGACCCGCTGTGGAATCCCGACCGCCATGCCTGCATCCAGCCGCTGCACTGGGATGCCCAGGGCATGCCGGTATTCGGCCGTCCGCAGCGTGACGTCACGCTGGCCGGGGAGGGCGCATGAACCCTCTTCACCGATGCTTGTCGGCGCTGCTCGTATTGCTGCCGCTGGCCATTACCAATGCCTTCGCCCAGCAGCCCAACGCCAACGACGACATGATGCAGGCCCCGCCGGTGGCCACGCCCGGCAAGGGTTACTCCGCCGACGTGCTCGCCCACGACCCGGTGCTGATCCGCCAGGGCAAGACCTGGTACCTGTATATCACCGGCCCCGGCATCAGCGTCTACAGCTCGATCAACCTCAAGACCTGGAAGGCCGAGCCGCCGGTGTTCGCACAGGCACCTACCTGGGCCCGCGAGATCGTGCCCGATTTCAACGGCCACATATGGGCGCCAGACATCTCGTTGCACAACGGTGTCTACACCTTGTTCTACTCAGTCTCCACCGGCGGCAAGAACACCTCGGCGATCGGCGTGGCCACCAACACCACGCTCGATCCCACCGCACCGGGCTACCGCTGGCAGGACCACGGCATCGTGCTGCGCTCGGTACCGCAGCGCGACCTGTGGAACGCCATCGACCCCAACCTGGTCGAAGACGAGCAGGGCACGCCATGGCTGGCCTTCGGCTCGTTCTGGGGCGGCCTGAAGCTGGCTAGGCTCGCGCCCGACCGCCTGCGCCTGGCCGAACCGCAGCAATGGCACACCCTGGCCAAGCGCGAGCGCTCGGTGCTGGTTGACGACGCCGAGCCCGAGCCCGCCGCACTGGAAGCCCCGTTCGTCTTCAAGAAGGACGGCTGGTACTACCTGTTCCTGTCCTGGGACCACTGCTGCCGTGGCCTGAAAAGCGACTACCGCATCATGGCCGGCCGCGCACGCAGCCTGGCAGGCCCCTATTTGGATAAGCAGGGCAAGCGGCTAGATCAGGGCGGCGGCAGCGAAGTGCTGCACGGCAGCGCACGCTGGGTCGGCCCGGGGCACAACAGCGCCTACACCTTCGACGGCAAGGATTACCTGGTCTTCCACGCCTACGACGGCAACGACAACGGCCGCCCCAAGCTCAAGGTGCTGCCGCTGCAGTGGGACGCGCAGCAGTGGCCGGTGGTGCAGGCGGGGGCGCTGGGGAAGTGAAGGAGGGGGGCAGACACGCAGCGCTTATTCATCCCGTGCCGACTTGGGAAGCGAATCGAAATTCGCCGCGATGTATTCCTGCACCTGCCACAGCAGCCCGGGTAAGAGCCGGCAGGCGGCGCGGGCCTCTTTCATGCCGTCGCTCTGATGCGCAGCGACATTCAACAGCTGGCTGATCGAATACGCCTGCAGCAGCGTCTCGTGCATGTCGCTGTCGAATGACGGAAGGCTCCCCTGCGTTGCGATGAGCGCTGGCGGAGTGGTTCTGTCTTTGAGCTTCTGCTCGCCGATCTGGTCGAAGATCTCGCCGATCGCATTGGCCGCGTGATGGATGGCGCCGCCAAGCGCGGGCAGGCTGTGGGGATCCAGGTCGCGGACGCCGGTGGAAATGACATCGCCCTGGGCGGCGATCCATCCAAGCAGGCGGTCCACTTCGTCCACTTGGTCCATCGTGATGCCGAAGGTCGGTTTCCTTGAGGGCACGTCAGTGTTCAAGGCAGTACCCCGCCCTTCGCGGCGATTCGCGGACTGGCGATTTTTCGCGGGTACGGGCGTTCCCCGACCATGGCCTCCAGCCCGTTGGCGATAGTGCGCAAGTAGTCGGCCACCGTCAGCGCCGAGCGCGCGATCTCCCTCTGGGTGGGCGATGGGCGCTCGTCGCCGACGGGCGCGCACAGCGTAATGGCGGCCTGCATCTGTTTGGCGACGCTGACCAGGCGTTTATGCACGTGTTCCAGCGCTAAATGGCTGGAGCTGTCGCACGTATCGGGTGATGCGTACTGCATGGCGGTACCTGGCGGGGAAGGGCGGGAAACGGCAGGCAAGCAAGGGCGTTACAGCGTTGGATCGGATGCAAAGGCAAAGCGTGGTTGCTTCAGTCGTCGCGCGCGACGGTTACCACCAACTCGCCATCGCGCGCGGTGATGTGCAGCTTGCTGCCGATGGTGAAGCCCAGTTGTTCCAGCCGGCGGCCGCGCAGGCGCAGGGTGGGAACAAGGATGTTGCTGGCGGGATAATACCCGTAGCCCACGGTGCAGTGTTGCGTGGGTTTCGGCCTGCGCGGTGCGCGGGATGCCCGCGCCAGGTAGGCGGCCAGCCGATGGCCAGCACTGTCCATGCGGCTTTACCAGCGGGGCCGGGCGGGCGCTGTGCTAGCCTGCGCCGCTCCAGCGCTGGCTGGCCCAGAGCGATACCTGCACAGCCCATGAGAACGGACAGCCGCCTTTCCCGCATGCTCCATGTGCTGCTGCACATGGCTCGGCACGATGCGCCGTTCACGTCCGAGCAGATCGCGGGGATGCTGGGCACCAATGCGGTGGTCGTGCGACGGACGATGGCCGGCCTGCGCGATGCCGGCTACGTGCAGTCCACGCGGGGGCACGGTGGTGGCTGGGTGATCGCCTGCGATCTGCGCAAGGTGACCTTGCTGGATGTGCATCGCGCGGTGGGCGGGGCCAAGCTGTTCGCGCTGGGCCATGAAAACGCCAGCCCCAACTGCGCGGTGGAACAGGTAGTCAACGCGGCCATCGATGATGCCCTGAAACAGGCCGAAGCGCTGTTGCTGGCGCGCCTGGGGGAGGTGTCGCTGGCCGACCTCGCCAGCGAGTTCGACACCGTGTGCCAAGGCCGGAGGTAGGCCGCGCGGAGCCGTTCCCAGCCACCGGCACTGAGGGGCCGCGCCCCGCGCGGCGGCGGGGCGTTTGGTAGTCACCATGAGCGGGCGAGACGATGCATGCCACCGCGGTGCCTGCATCGCTGAGTTCCAGCACAGCCACTAATGTAACAATAAAAGTATCGTAATATGTCGCGTAGGCGTTTCGCAAACGTGCGCGGCGTGCGTGCGGGCGGGGCGGCACCATTCGGGAGAAGTGTTGAAATGATGACCTCGCAACCTGCGCACCATGACGCACTGATCGTGGGCGGCAGCTTTGCTGGCCTGTCCGCCGCATTGATGCTGGCGCGTGCGCGCAAGCGCGTGTTGCTGATCGATGGCGGCCAGGCGCGCAACCGGTTTGCCGACCACGCCCACGGCTTGCTGGGCCACGATGGAAAGCCGCCGGCCCAGCTGCTGGGCGAGGCCATAGGCCAGTTGCTGGAATATCCGAACGTGGAGCTGAAAATTGCCTATGTGCGCCAGGCGGCGCGATGGCAGGGCGGCTTTCGCCTGGTGCTGGACGAAGGTGCGCCGGTGCAGGGGCGCACCCTGGTGCTGGCCACGGGCATGCGCGATGTGTTGCCCCCCATCCCGGGAGTGGCCGAGCGCTGGGGCAAGAGCGTGTTGCATTGTCCGTATTGCCACGGCTACGAGGTCGCGGACAGGCAGCTGGCCGTGCTGGCCAACACACCGACCAGCGTGCACCAAGCCGAGATGATTCCCGAGTGGGGTCCGACGACGTACTTCACGCAGGGGCGTTTCGAGCCCTCGGCCGAGGAACTGCGGCGCCTGGCGGCGCTGGGTGTGGTGATCGAACGCGAGCCAGTGGCGGGGCTGGAAGGCGAGGGCACGGCGCTGTCGGCGGCGGTACTGGCCGATGGCCGCCGGGTAGCAGTGCAGGCGATGTTTACCGCGCCGCAGCTGGTGCTCAGCAGCCCGTTGGCGGAACAACTGGGCTGCAGCCTGGCCGAGGGGCCGCTAGGCCGATACGTGCAGGTGGACCGTATCGGCGCGACCAGCGTTGCCGGCGTGTTCGCGGCGGGCGACATGTCCAGCGCCATGTCCAGTGCGGTGATGTCGGTAGCGTCGGGTTCGATGGCGGGACTGGCTGCCCATCGCGCGCTGATGGCGGCCAGGATGGAAGGGGCGCTGGGGTAGCGCGGATAGCGAGGCCAGGTTGCTCAGGTTCACTCTTGTAGAACGTCGCCAAGCCGATGCCGTGCTCGCGGAACAGTCCCGGTACGGCCGTGCGGGCCTCGGCCTGCTTGAGCACGGAAATGGTCTGGCTGTCGGTGGAACGGAACTTCTTCATGGGAACCTCCTCGGGAAATCGTATGAGAAAATTCCACTGCTAACGTCAGCTCACCTGCGGGGGATTACCCCAACTTGGCCGACGAGAGGGCCATCACCGCCGCTGCGCGTTGCGACTTTGACGCCAAGCCGCTGACCGATGCGCAGTGGCAGGCCACAGGCCCGCGGTAACCGCCCAAGGCAGCCTGGGAAGAAGTTGTGGAGCTGTTCCTACGCGCAAGCCTGCGCCTGAGCGGACAGCTGGAAGCCAAGGATTGAACTGGCGAGGGAATGCTCTTTGCGGTTCTGTGAGAAGGGCTTCAGCCGCGACTGGCTATACCAGCAAAGCCTGGTCGCCGCCGAAGCCCCGCACAGTGTCCCTGCGTCAATCCAGCCGCAGCATCACGATCGACTTGGCCGGTAGCGAGACCGCCAGCGTGCCGTTGTCCAGGCGTGCGCCGGAGAACGCGGCCGGCTTCACCGCTTCCGGAGCGTCGAAGGTGTTGAGTGCGGTGATGGCCGGCGCGGTCAGGATCTGTCCGCTTACCCCGCGTGAGGTAATGCCTTGCACCTGCACGCGGACCTGCGCCGCCTGGCTCGGCGCCAGGTTGGTCAATGCGACGTAGACATGCCCATCCTTGGCCTTGACCGCCGATCCGTGCACTGCCGGTACGGTGTAGCTGCCATGGGTGTAGTTGGGCGACTGTATCCGCAGCGGCAACGCGGTGGCATCTTGATAGGGCTTGTACAGCGCGAACACGTGGTAGGTAGGCGTCAGCACCATCTTCGGGCCGTCGGTAAGGATCATGGCCTGCAGCACGTCGATCATCTGCGCGATGTTGGCCATGCGCACGCGGTCGGCATGCTGGGTGAACACGTCCAGGCTCAGCGAGGCCACCAGTGCATCGCGCAAGGTGTTCTGCTGGTGCAAAAAGCCTGGGTTGAAGCCAGGCAGGCCGGCGTACCAGGTGCCCCATTCGTCCACCACCAACGCGACCTTCTTGTCCGGGTCGTACTTGTCCATGATCGCGCTGTGCTTGGTGATCAGTTCGTCGATATGCAAGGCGCGCGACAGCGTTTCGATCCAGCCATCCTCGTCGAAGTCGGTCGAAGATGCCTTCGGCGGCCAGCCGCCGGGCAGGGTGTAGTAGTGCAGGCTCAGGCCATCCATGAACTTGCCGGCCTCGCGCATCATCACTTCGGTCCAGTGATAGTCGTCGTTGTTGGCGCCGGGTGCGATCTTGAGGATCTTCTGGTCCGCCGGTGCCTTGACGAAGGTCTGATAGCGGCGGAAGACATCGGCGGCGTACTCGGCGCGCATGTTGCCGCCGCAGCCCCAGAGTTCATTGCCGACACCGAAATATGGCACTTTCCAGGGCTTTTCGCGGCCATTGCCGCGCCGTTCCTCGGCCAGCGTGGAGCGGGTGGGCGCGGTCATGTATTCGACCCATTGCGCCATCTCGTCGGGTGCAGCGTTGCCGACGTTGCCGGCGACGTAGGCCTGGGTGCCGAGCAGTTCGGTGAAGTCCATGAACTCGTGGGTGCCGAAGGCGTTGGATTCCTCCACGCCGCCCCAGTGGGTATTGATGCTGGTCGGGCGCTTGGCGCGCGCGCCGATGCCGTCGCGCCAGTGGTACTCGTCGGCGAAGCAGCCGCCGGGCCAACGGATGTTGGGCACTTCGATCGCCTTGAGCGCGGCGAGCACGTCGTTGCGGTAGCCGCGGGTATTGGCAATCTTCGAGTCCGCGCCCACCCATAGCCCGCCATAGATGCCGGTACCCAGGTGCTCGGCGAACTGACCGAAGATATGCCGCGACACCTGCGGGCCGGGCTGGTCTGCGCGCAGCGTGCTTTGCACCTGGATATCGGCGGCCTGGGCCATGCCGGTAGCCAGCAGCAAGGCGGTCAGCAGCGCAAGGCGCTTGCGCGGCCTGCGGGGGGAGGTTGGGGCGGGCTGGGTCATGCGGGAGTCTCCGATCGCGTGAGGTGGGGAAGGCGGCTCAGAACTGGTATCGCAGCCCGACCGCGTAAGTCCGGCTGAAGAGGCTGGTGCCGATGTTGTAGAGATTCTGGTCGCCGTAGTAGTCGTAGTACTTTTCGCCGGTGATGTTGGTGGCGTCGAAGGTCAGCATCAGGCGCTTGGTGGCCTGGTAGCTGAGCTGGAAATCCATCGAGGCCTCGCCGCGCGACCACACCTGGGTCGGCATCGAGCAGCAGTAGTTGTAGCCGGTCAGGAACTTGTCGCGGTCCACGTACGACAGCCGCGAACTGAACTTGCCGCGCTCGTACATCAGCACCACGCTGTAGGACCATTTGGAAACGCCGACCACCGGGTTGGTTCGGTAGCCCAGCAGTTGGGTGGAGTCGTCTTCGGCATACACCGGGTCCTTGGACTCGGCGTCGATCCAGGTCGTGTTGCCCTGGATGCCGAAGCCTTGCAGCCAGTCCGGCACGTCGTCGGCGAGGAAATACTGGAAGCCCAGTTCCACGCCCTGCAGGCGCCCGGAGCCTGCGTTCTGCGGCGAAGTCAGCACGTAGTTGCCGTTGAGCGCGGCACTGCGGTCGGTGACCTGGATGCTGCGGTCGGCGCTGAAGATGAAGCCATCCACGTCACGCCGGAACAGCACGCCGTAGATGCTGTTGCTCTCGTTGAAGTAATACTCCAGCGCCAGGTCCAGGGTCTTGGCCTCGACCGGTTGCAGGTTGGGGTTGCCGCTGCTGGCGTAGCCGAAAGTGGCTGCGGTCGAAGACGGCGGGGTCAGCACCATCGCCGGATTTAGCTGGCCGAAGGCCGGGCGGCCGATGGTCTGGCCGTAGGCCAGGCGCAGCGTGAACTTGTCGGTCGGGTGCCAACGCGCGACCGCGCTGGGCAGCACGTCGGTACGCGACTTGCTCAAGTGGCTGGTTTGCCAATCGGCGACCAGGGTGTTGTAGCCCATCTCGGTATCGGTGCGTACCACGCGTACGCCGACCTGGCCATCCAGCGTGCCGAGCGGCAGGTCCTGGCTGAAATCGGTCTGTAGATAAGCGGCGTAGGTGCGCTCGTCGATGTCGAAATAGCGGGCCGGGTCGTAGGGCGGCATGCCGGAGGCAAAGCCGTACAGCGCGCGCATCTTGTCCGGATTGGACAGCAGGTAGTCGTGGTCGGCGATGAGCCAGTGCCGGGGAAAACTTGCTTCGCCGTCGAAGAACGCATCCGGCGTCGTACGGTACAGCCCCGGATTGTCGGCCGCCGCGCTCTGCGCCTGGCAGCTGGGTACCGCCGCGCACTCGGCAGAACGGTCGCCGGCTTGCGCGGTGGCGGTGCGCCGGTCCAGGCGCATGCCGAACTTCAGGTTTTCGAAGAAGCCGCCGTCGAACAGATAAGTGGCATCGGTCTGCCAGGTCAGCGCGTCGCCCTTGTCCACGCCGTGCTGGTCGTAGTACCACGCCAGGTTCCAGCCCTGCGGCTGGGTCAGGTCGCTCTCGTCGATATCGGCGGTGGCGGGGTTGTCGGGGAATGTCAGCGAAGCGGTGCCGGAGCCATTGCGGTTGAAATCCGTGGCCAGCCGGTAGCGCACGCTGCCGATGTCCTGGATCTGGTTGAACCATTCGTACTTGGAGGTCTGGTACACCAGCTCCGAGTTCACCTTGAAGCGGTCGCTGAATTCCCACTTGCCGCCCAACGCGTAGTGGAAGGTATCGGTCTTGCCGGTGCGGGCCTGGGTGCTGCTGAAGATGTAGGGGTTGCTGACGTAGTTTTCCTTCACCACGTTGGTACCCGGATAAAGCACCGGGTCCTGGTATTGCGCGGGATTGTTGACGAAGGCGAACAGCAGCGAATTGGAGTCGGTGTTGCGATAGCCGTTGTAGAACGCTTCGAAGGTGTATTCCGACCAGTCGTTCGGACGCCATTGCAGCGCCAGGTTGGCGGCCGGGCGCTCGCGTACGCCAAACCGGTTCCAGCCGCCCATGGCATCGCGCAGTAGCACGTAGGGGCGGTCGCTGCCTTCGACATCGACGGTAGCGCCGGCGGCATTGGACAGCTCGGTGCCGCGATCCACTATCCGGCTGCCATCACTGTTGAACTCGGGTACGCGCTCATGGCTGTCGGCGTAATACGGATCGAGCGAGCCGTTCCAGATGTTCTCGTCGCGGTAGTGGGTCTTGGCGTAGGAGACGTTGAGCAGCGCGCCGAACTCGCCAAGATCGGTGTTCCAGCGGTTGCTGAACAATGCGCTGAGATTGGGATCGGTCTTGTCGGTATGGGTCGCATAGATGCCGCGTGCGGCCAGCGATGCCTTGGCGCCATCGAAGTCGAACGGGCGATGCGTACGCACGTCGATCTGGCCGGCGATGCCGCCTTCCACCAGGTCGGCCGAGCGGGTCTTGTAGACCGTC
>JAATFS010000290.1 GCA_015655035.1 Lysobacterales bacterium
CCGGTCTTGGCGATGGTCTCGATGTAATCGGAGCGGTCCGCGTCGGCGCTGAATGCCTTGCGCAGTTGCGTGATCGCCTGCGTCACCACGTCGTTGGTCGGCAGGCTGTCCGGCCATACCGCCGCCAGCAGTTCATCGCGTGATACGACCTGCCCGGGACGCGCCGCCAGCGTAGTGAGTACCGCCATCGCCTTCGGCGTGAGCCGCCGTGGCCGCGCATTGCCGCCGGCCTGAATTTCGCGCAATGCGACATCGACGAAACATGCGCCGATACGCAGCCGTTGCGGCTGCGTGGATCCAGGGGAAGCTGCGCTCATCTATTGCCTAGCGTCTCGATCGAAAGCGGATTCCAGTGCGCAATCAACTGCGCGCGCCAACCAACCGCCAGATTCCGCAAAGCATTGCGTCGAACTGGGACAGCCATGTCAGCGCCGATGGATTTTAGCCTATGCCCTGCCACTTCCCGTCTCGGGAAGTCACGCATCAGGCTCTCTCTCGCCGACGCATTCGAACGATACGTAACAATCTTCGCGCCCCTCCGGGCGCGATTTTTTTATGTTTCGTTCATCGATGTGGAGAGCGCAGCCCCCTTACGCACCGGCCACTTGGCTGCAATACCCCGTCCCGGCACCCCATCACCCGCGTCAGCTGGATGCGTCCCACGCTTGACTGCAACGGCTTGCGTGCTGTCTGGCAATGATGAATTTTAGTTAAGCGGCGCGGCCATCGGTGCGGGCCTGGCTACGCGCTGCGATAGACCTGCGCGCCTTCGGCCAGGAATTGCGCCGCCTTGTCGGCCATGCCGGTTGCCAGTGCCGCCTGCGCGTCCACCCCGTGCTGGGCCGCATAGTCGCGTACGTCCTGGGTGATCCGCATCGAGCAGAAATGCGGTCCGCACATCGAACAGAAGTGGGCCAGCTTGTGCGCGTCCTTGGGCAAGGTCTCGTCGTGGAATTCCTTGGCCTTCTCCGGATCCAGGCCGAGGTGGAACTGGTCTTCCCAGCGGAACTCGAATCGGGCCTTTGACAACGCGTTGTCACGCAGCTGCGCGCCGGGATGGCCCTTGGCCAGATCGGCGGCATGCGCGGCGATCTTGTAGGCCATGATGCCATCGCGCACGTCCTGGCGATTGGGCAGGCCCAGGTGCTCCTTCGGCGTCACGTAGCACAGCATCGCGGTACCGAACCAGCCGATCATCGCCGCACCGATCGCCGAGGTGATGTGGTCGTAGCCCGGCGCGATGTCGGTGGTGAGCGGTCCCAGCGTGTAGAACGGCGCTTCGCCACACTCGCGCAGCTGTTTGTCCATGTTTTCCTTGATCAACTGCATCGGGATGTGTCCCGGACCTTCGATCATGGTCTGCACATCGTGCTTCCACGCCCGCTGGGTCAACTCGCCCAGGGTTTCCAGTTCACCGAACTGCGCTGCATCGTTGGCATCGGCAATACAGCCCGGGCGCAGTCCATCGCCCAACGAAAAGGCCACGTCGTAGGCCTTCATGATTTCGCAGATATCCTCGAAGTGGGTGTAGAGAAAGTTTTCCTTGTGATGCGCCAGGCACCACTTGGCCAGGATCGACCCCCCTCGCGAAACGATGCCGGTGACGCGCCCGGCGGTCAGCGGCACGTAGCGCAGCAGCACACCGGCATGGAGGGTGAAATAGTCCACGCCCTGCTCGGCTTGCTCGATCAAGGTGTCGCGGAAGATCTCCCAGGTCAGCTCCTCGGCGCGGCCGTCCACTTTTTCCAGCGCCTGGTAGATCGGCACGGTTCCGATCGGGACCGGCGAATTGCGGATGATCCATTCGCGGGTCTCGTGGATGTGCTTGCCGGTGGATAGATCCATCACCGTGTCGCCCCCCCAGCGAATCGACCAGACCAGCTTCTCCACTTCCTCGGCGATGCCCGAGGACACCGCGCTGTTGCCGATGTTGGCATTGATCTTGGTCAGGAAGTTGCGGCCGATGATCATCGGCTCGCTTTCCGGGTGGTTGATGTTGTTCGGCAGGATCGCGCGGCCGCGCGCGATCTCCTCGCGTACGAACTCGGCGGTGATCCGCCTGGGGATACTTGCGCCGAACGCGTCGCCCGGATGCTGCTTGAGCAGACGCGCATCGTGCACGGCGTCCAGCCGCTGGTTCTCGCGGATCGCGACGAATTCCATCTCCGGCGTAATGATGCCGCGCCGCGCGTAATGCATCTGGGTGACGTTGGCGCCGCCTATCGCACGCCGGGGCAGCTGCTTGCAGGGAAAGCGCACCGTCGCCAGCCGCGCATTGTGCTCGCGGCCGCGACCGAACTCGGAACTGAGCTGGGGCAACGCCTCGGTATCACCGCGCTGCTGGATCCAGGCCGCCCGCAGTGGAGACAGGCCCGCGCTCAGATCGATGGCGACGTCCGGATCGGTGTAAGGACCGGATGTGTCATAGACGGTGATCGGAGCATTTTCCTCGCCACCGAACAGGGTGGGCGTACGCGTCAGCCCGATCTCGCGCATCGGCACTCGGATATCGGCGCGCGTGCCCTCGACAAAAATCTTGCGCGACCCGGAGATGGGACGAGTAACGGTTTCCGATAGCGTCTGGGCCTGTTGCAGCAGCGGCGGCACGGCATTCATGGCATTCGTCCTGGCAATGGGCGGGACGAAGCGGCGGCGCTCTACGAGGTCCGCGCACCACAGCGGGCGCGCGCATCCCATGTCGCGAAGCTTCCCTACGCCGGTATCAACCGGATCAGGTTCGAAGGGTCTATCTCAACCGCAGCCACATGGCCGCGGTACCCCCGCTTCAGTGGCAATTAGATCACATCCCGTATTCCGGCACGCAAGCTGCTGCGTTCCCTACCAACCGTCGAAGGGAGATATCCGCAAGCATCGCGCTGCCGCCCTGCCTCGCAGCCCGCGAAGGTCGCCAGCCGACATATATGCCACCGGCAATAAAACGCTGCCGGTGCGCGGCAATCGATGCGCGGGCCGGGAAAACTGCAGCAAGATCAACTTGTTAATTTCTCGATAAGACCTCGTGCAGCCGTTGTTGCATCACTGCTCAAGGCGCGACCAGGGGAGCGGATCACGGCTCCTTATCCATCTAGAAATCCAGGGATACAGCGCTCCAATGAATATCCAAACGCTTCGCCCGGCGCTTCGCCGTGGCTCGCTGGCGGTGGCCGTGTGCCTCTGCCTGTCCAACACCGCCGTCGCCCAGGACTCGGAAGTCTCGAAGGACGAACCCGCCACCACGCTGGATCGGATCGAGATCACCGGCTCGCGCATCAAGCGCGCAGACGTCGAAGGCGCACTACCGGTGACCGTCATCGGTCGCCAGGACATCGAAGTCAGCGGCCGTAGCACCGTGGCCGACCTGCTGCAGAGTTCCAGCTTCAACTCCTTCGGCTCGGCTACCCCAAACTCTGGCAGCTCCCAGCAGTCGTTCGCCGGTATCAGCCTGCGCGGCCTCGGCGAAGGCCGCACGTTGATCCTGATCGATGGCCGCCGCGCCGCCGTGTCGCCCCTGTCGGGTGAAGGCCAGGACCTGAGCTCGATCCCGGCCGCAGCGGTGGAGCGCATCGAGATCCTCACCGATGGCGCCTCGGCGATCTATGGCGCCGATGCCATCGGCGGCGTGGTCAACATCATCACCCGCCGGGACTTCGAGGGCTTCCAGATCAGCACCGGCGTGACCGACAACAAGTACGGCGGCGATGCCTCCGAAGGCTCGGTTCTGTTCGGCACCACGGGTGAACGCGGCCGGATCATGGGCGGCATCTCCTATACCAACCAGAAAATCAGCTACGTCGCCGACTACCCATGGTCGAGCAGCGTGGCCGGCTCGTCCTACTCCAACAACTACCTGAACGTGCTGACCGCCGCCGACGGCAGCAACGTTCCCGGCTCCAACCTGTATACCAACGGCAGCAGCGCGGTGCCGGGTGGCTGCTCGGGTACGAACTTCTACGAAACCACCAGCAGCTCCGGGCGCACCAGTTGCCTGTACAACTATGTCGGCGACATGGCCGACACCGCCAGCATCAAGAACAAGAACCTGTTCCTGCGCTCGGAATACCAGTTGACCGACACCTGGACGCTGAACACCGACATCTACGTCAACAAGAAGCGCAGCATGAGCGTGTATGCGCCCGTGCCCGAGAGCATCTACGTCTCCGCCGACAGCCCCAACAACACCACCGGCCAGGCGGCCTACATCAAGCATCGCTTCGCCGCACTGGGCAATCGCTACACCTACACCGACGAGAATGCCTACGACGTCAATCTCAGCCTGCACGGCCAGCTGACCGACAGCACCAGCGTGGAGTTCGGCTTGCGCAACAATGAATCGCGCGCCACCGTTACCGGCTACAACTACGTCAACATTCCGGTAGCCGAGCAGTATTTCGAATCCGGTGCCTACAACGCTTTTGATCCGTATTCCAATTCTGAGGAAGTGCTGGACGCGATGCGTACCACCACCGGCCGCGATACCTTCTACAAGCAGCAGGAAGTCAACGCGCTGTTGAACACCGAGCTGTTCACCCTGCCCGGCGGCGTGTCCGCGCTGGCGGTCGGTGCCGAGCACAGCAAGCACGACTACCAGGACATCTACGACCAGCAGTCCGCTGCCGGCAACGTGGGTGGATCGTCCGGCAACTCGGCCTGGGGCAGCCGCAACCTGACCTCGGTGTATGCCGAAATGAGCCTGCCGTTCCTGAGCAGCCTGTCGGCCGACCTGGCACTGCGCTATGACCGCTATTCCGACTTCGGCAACGCCACCTCGCCCAAGCTCTCGCTGCGCTACCAGCCGCTGGACAACCTGACCTTCCGTGCCTCCTACGGCGAAGGCTTCCGCGCACCGACGCTACAGGCGCTCAACCAGCAGGATGCGTTCTCCGCCGACAGCGTCACCGATGCGGCAACAGCAGTCGCCTATGGCCTGTCCTCCTCCAGCTCGATCCAGATCAATGGCTATCACGTCGCCAATCCGGGGTTGAAGGCCGAGGAGTCCAAGCAGTACAGCTTCGGCGTGGCCTATGACCCGTTCTCCTGGGCCAACCTGACCCTGGATTACTGGAATACCGAGATCAAGAACCAGATCAAGTGGTACAGCTCGCAGACCGTCATCGATCGCACCGCGCTCGGCCAGTTCCTGCCGGACAACCTGTATGTGGTGCGCAACAGCGATGGTTCGATCCAATCGGTCTATGCCGGCTACGGCAACGAAGGCCTGGTCAAGACCGACGGCATCGACCTGAATCTACGTACGCGTTTCGATCTCGGCGCGTGGGGCAAGCTCACGGCCGCGCTGCAAGGCACCTGGACCCATAGCTACAAGGTCGAGAGCCAGTACGACTCGGAGGAGTACATCGGCACCGAGGGCTACCCGGAATGGCGCGCCAACCTCAACACGCGCTGGGACCTTGGCGACTGGAGCTTTGCCTGGACGATGAACATGATCGGCTACGAGCCGGGCTACTACGTGGACTACTACGAAGGCGAGTATTCCTGCGCCGAACTCAAGGCCGAGGGCTATGTGCGTCGCTGCAGCGGGGCCTACATCACCCACGACGTACAGGCCAGCTACAACGCGCCGTGGAACGCCACCATTTCGCTCGGCGCCCGCAACCTGACCAACAAGGCGCCGGTGTACGACACCTCGTACTCGCCGACCAATTTCAACAGCGAGCTGTACAACGGCTACGGTCGTCAGCTGTACCTGCGCTACACCCAGAACTTCTGAAGCCAACCGGCCTTGGGATTCGTGCACCACCCAGCCCCGGCAATCGCCGGGGCTTTTGTTTGTTGCGCGGAGGTCGCAGCGGCCTGGCCGCTGCGACATCGGGCGGTATCCGCTACGAGGCACCTCATTTGTTCCGGCGCTGACACATGCGCGCCATGCCGCAACACAGGAGCGCCGCCCCTGGACACCTCCGGACAAACGAAGGTCATACCTGCTGCGTAGCCTGCGTTCATCGAATTACAACAATAAAGATCTCTCTCTCCCCTGCCGCCGAGTCACATCGGCGGCAATTTTTTGCCTGATGCAACGAGCCGGGAGGCCGGCGCGGGCAACCGCTGCCGCCGGCTCCGTCAGTAACCGGCCGCCTGGCCGTCCTTGCGGCTCTCCGATGCGCCGTAATACACGCCGGTCTCCGGGTCGCGCATGATCGCCTGATAGCCGCCGTAAGGGCCGTCGGCGAACACGATGCGATGACCCTTGCGCATCAACGCGCGGATGGTCTCGTACGCAAAACCGGTTTCCAGGTTGACCTCGCCACCATCGCTCATCGCCGTGGCCTGGCCGGTGGGCTCGGTCGAGCCCTCATGCTGGATCCGTGGCGCATCCCCGGCCTCCTGCAGGTTCATGCCGAAGTCGACCATGTTCATCACGATCTGCGCATGCCCCTGCGGCTGCATCGCCCCGCCCATCACACCGAAGCTCAACCAGGGCTTGCCGTCCTTGGTGACGAAGCCGGGAATGATGGTCTGGAACGGCCGCTTGCCTGGCGCGTAGCCGTTGGGGTGATCCTTGCGCAGCACGAACATCTCGCCCCGGTCCTGCAGGATGAAGCCCAGCCCGGGCGGGGCCATACCGCTGCCCATACCCCGGTAGTTGGACTGGATCAGCGACACCATCATCCCGTCCGGGTCGGCCACGGTCATGTAGATGGTGTCGCCCTGCTCCAACTGCTTCGGCGTGCCCGGCTGCACTTCATTGAGTGCCTTGTCCATCGAGATCAGCTGCCTGCGCTGGGCGGCGTAGTCCTTGGAGATCAACCTGGCCACCGGTGCCGGGCTGAACGCCGGATCGGCGTAGAAACGCGCGCGATCGGCAAAGGCGAGCTTCTTGGCCTCCACGTACAGATGCACGTGTTCGGGCGAGCCGAAGGGAATCTTGGAGAAGTCGTAGCCCTCCAGCACATTGAGGATCTGCAACGCGGCGATGCCCTGCCCGTTGGGCGGCAGCTCCCAGACGTCGTAGCCGCGATAGTTGCTGCTGACCGGCTCGACCCACTCGCCCTGGTGGCTGGCCAGGTCGTCGTAGCTCAGAAAGCCGCCGTTGGCCTTGAAGTAGGCGTCGATGGTGCGGGCGATATCGCCCTTGTAGAACGCGTCGCGCCCGCCGTCGGCAATCCGCTGCAAGGTATCGGCCAGGTTCGGGTTCTTCCACAGCTGGCCCTTGCGGGGCGCATGGCCGTCGACGGTGAACTGCTCGGCGAAGCCGGGATACTTCGACAGCCGTGGCACCGAGCGGTCCCAGTAATAGGCGATGGTCTCGGCCACCGGATGGCCTTCGCGGGCATAGCGGATGGCCGGCGCCAGGTTGGCGGCCATCGTGTTTCGGCCGAAGCGCTGGTGCAGCGCGAACCAGCCGTCCACCGCACCCGGCACCGACACCGGCAGCGGCCCGGTCGGCGGAATGTCCTTCAGCCCGCGCCGCTGGAACTCGGCCAGGGTCAGCGATTTCGGCGAGCGGCCCGAGCCGTTGTAGCCGTAGAGCTTGTGCGTCCTGGGGTCCCAGACGATGGCGAACAGGTCGCCACCGACCCCGTTACCGGTGGGCTCCATCAACCCGAGCGCGGCATTGGCGGCGATCGCCGCATCCACCGCCGAGCCGCCGGACTTCATCACCTCCAGCGCGATCTGCGTGGCCAGGGGCTGCGAGGTCGCGGCCATTGCATGCGGCGCGATCACTTCCGAGCGCGTTGCGAATGGCTGGCCGGTAATGCGGTCCGCGCCGAACGCCGGCGGCACCGCCAGCAACAGGGCAGACAGGAGCAAGATAGATGTACGACGCATAGCGAGCGAATCCCCAGTGAACGAATGACGGCCGCGTCACGATACCAGCGGCGTTGACCGCACTGCCCCGGAATCGTCGATCGCACTGCGGTTTTTCTGCGCAGATCACCTTTTCCAGCAGGTCCGCCACGATCGCGCACCACCGGTTTCAGCGGAAACCACCCTTTACCGACACGTACTTACGCTGCTCGCTGCAGTCGCCGCCCATCGTTTCCACTGCAAGGGTTGACAGCGAATGAATCCAGTGGTTATCTCCACCTCTATGTTGCAGCGCCCCACCACCTTGAACGCACTGATGCCCGCGCCGACCGGCGCGATCGCGGCAGCGCCGCTTCTCGTGCTCGTACTTATTAGCTCGCCAACAGGTGCGGGACGATCCAGCGTGTAAGCAACCACCACGCAGGCTTCGATCAGACCCCGCACCGGCAACGGCGCGGGGTTTCGCGTTTCAGGGACCCACAAAAGTTACGAATGACATGAACCAGGACACCATCACTACCACTGCAGTCACCTCCACCGCCTGCAAACAGGCGATGGCGGGCGCATGTGCAGCCCGTGTGTTGTCCAGGCGTCCCACCTTTCAGCCGGCCAGTGCCCCCACTGCCGGCTGATTCATTTCCATCTGTCAGAAACCTCCACTCAGGAATCGTGCATATGAGCAACAACGCCTCCACCCACCCCAAAATTGCGGTCATCGGCTACGGCAGCCAGGGCCGTGCGCATGCGCTTAACCTGCGCGACTCCGGCTTCGACGTCACCGTCGGCCTGCGTCCGGGCGGCCCTACCGAAGCCAAGGCCCAGGCGGACGGCTTCGTCGTCGCCGCGCCGGCCGAGGCCGTCAAGAACGCCGACCTGGTCGCCGTGCTGACCCCTGACATGGTGCAGAAGAAGCTGTACGAAGAAGTGCTGGCACCGAACCTGAAGCAGGGCGCCTGCCTGCTGTTCGCCCACGGCCTCAACGTCCACTTCGACATGATCAAGCCGCGCGAAGACCTGGACGTGGTGCTGGTCGCGCCCAAGGGCCCAGGTGCGCTGGTCCGCCGTGAATACGAGATCGGCCGTGGCGTCCCGTGCATCTACGCGGTCTACCAGGACAAGAGCGGCCAGGCCGAGCAGTTCGCGCTGACCTACGCCGGCGGCCTGGGCGGCGCACGTGCCAACCTGATCAAGACCACCTTCAAGGAAGAGACCGAGACCGATCTGTTCGGCGAGCAGGCCGTGCTGTGCGGCGGCGCCAGCGCGCTGGTTCAGGCCGGTTTCGAGACCCTCGTGGAAGCCGGCTACCAGCCCGAGATCGCCTACTACGAAGTGCTGCACGAACTGAAGCTGATCGTGGACCTGTTCTACGAAGGCGGCATCTCGCGCATGCTGGAATTCATCTCCGAGACCGCGCAGTACGGCGACTACGTCAGCGGCCCGCGCGTGATCGACGCCAGCACCAAGGCGCGGATGAAGGACGTCCTGACGGACATCCAGAACGGGACCTTCACCAAGAACTGGGTGGCCGAGTACGAAGCCGGCCTACCGAACTACAACAAGTTCAAGCAGGCCGATCTGGATCACCCGATCGAAGTGGTGGGCAAGCAGCTGCGCGCCAAGATGGTCTGGCTCAACGGCGAACAGGCCGCCGCCAGCGCCGCGGCCGGCAGCCAACAAGCGGCGTAA
>JAATFS010000093.1 GCA_015655035.1 Lysobacterales bacterium
CCTTTTGCCTTGGCCGCCAGCGCCACGCGCAGGCTGGCCGGGTGCACGTGCACGCCATCGACGATGATGCCGCACCAGCTGTGCGGATCTTCCAGCGCGGCGCCGACCATGCCCGGCTCGCGTCCGACCAGGGGCGACATCGCGTTGAACAAATGGGTGAAGCCGGTGATGCCGGCGGCAAGGCCCGCGCGCGCATCGGCGTAGCTGCCGCCGGTATGCCCGGCGAACACGATCGCGCCGCCCGCCACCAGCTTGGCGATGTCGGCGTGCGGCACCCGCTCGGGCGCGAGCGTGATCAACGTGACGCCGTTGTCGAGCGAGGTATCGACCTCGATCTCGCGCGCATCCGGAACCCGGAACTTGCTCTCGTCGTGCGTGCCCTTGCGCGCAGGATTGAGGTACGGCCCTTCCAGATGGATGCCGAGAATGCCGGGCACGCCGTCGGCGATCGCCTGGCGCGTGGCCACGATCGCTCGCTCCATCTGCTCGGCGGTGTCGCTGATCAACGTCGGCAGCAGACCGGTGGTGCCGAAACGGCGGTGCGCGCGCGCGATCGTGGCCAGCGCCTGCGGCTGCGGCGAATTGTTGAACAGTACACCGCCGCCGCCGTTGACCTGGATATCGATGAAGCCCGGCAGCAAGCTGCCGCCGTGCAGGTCGATGCGCTGGTCGGCCGCCGCGACGCGCGGGTCGTCCAGCGCCACGATCGCCTGGATCGTGCGTCCGGCCAGCAACACTGCGACATCGCTGCGAAAGCCGTCGTCGGTGAGTACGCGGCCGTTGTGCAGTGCCTGCACCTGGGTTGAATCCTTCATCAGACGGTTTCCGTGACCTTGTTCAGATGCGGCGGCAGATCGGGGTTGTGGCCCCGGCGCAGCGCCAGTGCATTGATCGCGCGATAGAAGCTCTGGATCGTCAGCAACGGTGCACAGGCCGAGTGCGGCGCATTCACCAATGGCAGGTCGCCGCCAGCCGTGGCCAGCCACACCTGCGCGCCACGGCCGCGGAACTCCTCGGCCAGCGCGCGGGTGCCGGCACCGGTTTCATCCGGCTGCGCGAACGCCAGCACCGGGAAGCCCGGTCCCACCAGCGCCATTGGCCCGTGCTTGACCTCGGCCGAGCTGTAGGCCTCGGCATGCAGGCCGCAGGTTTCCTTGAACTTCAGCGCTGCTTCCTGTGCCGCCGCCAGGCCGAGACCACGGCCGAGCACGAATAGGTTGCGTGCGTCCACCAGCCCGTCGGTCAGCGCCGACCAGTCCGCCTGCCAGGCCTGGCGCAGCGCAGCCGGCAGCGTCTGCAGCGCGGCCAGCAATGCCGGATCGTTTTTCCAGGTGGCACCGAGCTGGAAGATCGCCGCCAGCGACGCCAGGTAGCTCTTGGTGGCAGCCACGCTCTTTTCCGGGCCGGCACCGAGCGGGATCACCACCTCGGCCAGTTGCGCCAGCGGCGAGTCCTCGACGTTGACCAGCGCCACCACGCGCGCGCCGGCGGCCTTGGCGGCCTCGGCATTGCGCAGCAGGTCCGGGCTCTTGCCCGATTGCGAAATCACCAGGTACAGCACACCGCGCAGTTGCAGCGGCGCTGCGTAGACCGATCCCACCGACGGCGACGCCGACGCGGTGACGATGCCGAGCTGGGTCTCGAACAGATACTTGGCATAGGTGGCGGCATGGTCGGAACTGCCACGCGCGCAGGTCACCACGAACGGCGGCGGCGTGGCGCGCAGCGACTCGGCCAGTGCCGCGATGGTGGCGGCATTACGCGCGAACTGCGCGGCCACCACGTCGGCGGTCTGCGCCGCTTCGCGGAACATCAGGGTTTCGGTTTCTTGGGGCAAGGATATCGAAGAGGTCATAGGGATTCGGAAGAAACGGATTTGGAAGGAGTGGGCTGCGCCGGTGCGGTGGAGCCACGCACCACCAGCTGCGGCACGAAGCCACGGTTCTGCAACTGCCCGGGCTGGTCTTCGTAGGCGTCGGTGCGCAGCTGCCCGATCAACAACCGCGCCGCATGCCGCGCGATGTCTTCGGTGGCTTGCTTGGCGGTGGTGAGCGCCGGCCACGACTGGCGCGAGAACGGGCTGTCCTCGAAGCCGGCGATCGACAACTGATAAGGCACGTTCATGCCGGTGGACTTGGCCGCGGCCAGCACGCCGGCGGCGATCTCGTCGTTGCTGCCGAAGATCGCGGTCGGCGGTTCGCGCAACGACAGCAAGCGGCGCGCGCCGCGAAA
>JAATFS010000089.1 GCA_015655035.1 Lysobacterales bacterium
ATGGATCCAGCAGCAATGGCCAAGGCCGCGCAAGCACTGCCAAGAAGATCTGTTGAGTCGAAAATAAATAGATGACTATTTACTATTCATTTCAGAGGCAGCAGCATGCATACATGTGCGAGACAGTGCTGTGAAATGGATAAAATCAAATCAATAATTTTATTTTCAGCTGTATTCTGTTTTTGATTGATTATCCGAAAATGCGAATATTGCGACATAGTGTGATGCGCATCACGCCAGCTATAATGGCGCTTTCCGCTATGGGACGTCGTGGATGAAACTGCCTTTCGTGATGTTGATCGGCCTGGCCCTTAGCCTCGGCGCCGCGCAAGCGCGCCAGATCGACGTGAGCGGCGTCGTCTACGAGGAACGCGACGGTCGCCCCGGCCACGGCATCGGCGATCCAGGCGTGGCCGGGGTGCAGGTGTCCAATGGCGAGGTGATCGTGCTGACCGGCGCCGAGGGGCGCTATCGGTTGCCGCTGCGCGATGGCCAAACGGCGTTCGTGATCAAGCCCGACGCCTACGCGTTCCCGAATGCCGCCAATGGTCTGCCGGCGTACTGGCGTCACTACCTGCCGAACGGCTCGCCACGCTTGACCTATCCAGGCATCGCGCCGACCGGTGCAGAGGGTCATTGGGATTTCGCATTGCAACGCGAGCCAGCGGCCAGCGCGGATGGTTTCCAGATGTTGGTGTTCAGCGATTCGCAGGTCGCCAGCCGCGCCGAGGTCGATTACTACGATCGCGATATCGTCGCTCCGATCGAGGGCCGCTATCCGGCACGGCTGGGGACTACGCTCGGCGATCTGGTCAACGACGACCCGGGCCTGTATCCGGCGCTCAACCGCGTCACCGCCAGGCTCGGCGTGCCGTGGTTCCACGTGCCGGGCAACCATGACGTCAACTCGGACGCTGCGACCGACGCCGATTCGCTGGCGAGCTGGCGAGCGATCTACGGGCCGGATACCTATGCGGTGAACGAGGGCGGCGCCAGCTTCGTCTTTCTCGACGACATCGTCTACCTGCAACCTGCCGTCAACGGCGGCGAGCCCAAGTACATCGGCGGCCTGCGCGAGGACCAGTTTGCATTCCTGAGCGCTTACCTCCAATCGCTGCCGCGACAGCGCTTGCTGGTGCTGAACCTGCACATTCCGTTGTTCGACGCCGCTCCCGGACGCGAGACCTTCCGACATGCCGACCGTGATCGCCTGTTCGCGTTGCTGCGGGACTTTCCCAATCTATTGGTACTCAGCGGCCATACCCACAATCAACGGCACTACTACCATGCCGCCGCCGAAGGCTGGCACGGCGCCAGGCCGCTGCACGAATACAACGTCGGCGCGGCCTGCGGTGCGTTCTGGTCCGGGGTCGCGGATGCCGAGGGCATTCCCGATGCGACCATGAGCGATGGCACCCCGAATGGTTTTGCGGTACTGACCGTCAAGCCCGGTGGCGGTTATGCGCTGGCCTATCACGCCGCCCGCGAACCCGGCGATGCGCAGCTGTCGCTGCATGTGCCCAAGGTGCTGCGCCAGGGGGCTTACCCGGCCTGGGGGGTGTACGCGAATGTGTTCATGGGGCAAGACGATACCGATGTGCAATTTCGTGTCGATGCAGGGGCCTGGCAGCCAATGAAGCGGGTGGAGCGGCCAGACCCAGGGTTGCTGGTCGAGAACGTACGCGACGACCTGGCCGAACAACTGCGGGGCCATGGTCGTTCGCCGGAGGCGACCGCATCAATGCATTTGTGGCGGGGCGCGTTGCCGACCACCTTGGCGGTGGGCGAGCACATCGTGGACGTGCGTGCAGTGCTGCCGACCGGCGAAGTGACCGCGCGTACCGGCTATCGGTTGCAACAGGGCAGTCCTTGAGCCGAGCATGCCCGTGCCTGGCGCTTTGAGGACACGCGAGCGTCTGCCGCAAGGGTTCGCGTCCGCATGCGGACGTGGTTTGCGGTGGGAAATAAGCCGCATGATCGCCACAAACGAAAATGCCTCCGCGATGGGAGGCATTCGATGGATCCGGGCTGGCACGCGATGGCTGGCGGGCGAGGATCGGTAGCTGGCTGGCACGTAGGCTGGCTTGCTTGGCGGCAAGTCTATC
>JAATFS010000167.1 GCA_015655035.1 Lysobacterales bacterium
CAGTGGCGCAGGCCTGGCGGCGGCGTCCCGTCGTCGCCTCCAGCGCGCGGCTGGAGGCGCTGGCGCGAGAGCAGGGCTTCGTCGAGGTAAGGCGCAGCACTGGCCCACGTCCCGCGCAATTGGCCGCAACCGCTGCTGCAATCATGACGCCGCAACGACATGACTGAACTGCATCTGCGCGTTCGGCTTGCAGGCGGCGGGCGCGCCACGCCATGCTGTAGCGTGAATAGCTGGGCTTCGGCCTGCGCATGGACACGTCAAGGAAACTGCTGATGAACGAAACACCCACCGCTTCGCGGCGTTTCCCGGTGGCCTGGCTGGTACTGTTGCTGGTACTGGTCGTGGCTGCCGCAGGCGGTTGGCTGGGCTGGAAGCAATGGACTTCGTACCGGGCGCAGCAACAGAACCAATCCGACGAAACACTGCAACGCTGGCAGAACATGGACCAGCTGCTGTCGGCCTTGCGCCGCGACCAGCGCGCGGCCAGCGAGCGCGTGCAGGACACTGCGGCCACCAACCGTATCCTGCGCGACGAGATGCTGGCTCTGAGCCAGCGCGGCGCGCTACTGGAGGAAACCGTCACCCGTCTGTCCGATCCCAACCGGCACGGCGCGCAGGCGCTGCGGTTGGACGAAGTGGAGCTGCTGCTCAACCAGGGCCAGCAGCGGCTGTCCATCGCCGGCGACCTGGACGGCGCACGGCGCGCCTATGCGCTGGCGGCCGGCGTGCTGCAAGGCATCGACGACCCCAGCTATCTCAATCTGCGCCAGACCCTGATCCAGGAACGCAATGCGCTCGACGCCGCCGGCAGGGGCGCTCAGAGCGAACTGGCGAGCGCGCTGGACGCCTTCGCCACGCAGTTGAAGGCGCTACCGGAGCGCATTGCCGATGACAGCGCCGCCGATCGCCCGTGGTGGCAGCAGGCGTTGTCGCCTCTGGTGGAAATACGTCCCTCGCGCGGTGGCGCACTGGTAAGCGCATCGGACCGCGTTGGCGCGCAGGATGCATTGCAGATCGAGGTCAGCCTGGCGCGTGCGGCACTGGAGCGCAACGACGAGGCCGGCTATCGGCAGGCACTGACCCGGATCGACACCTGGATGACCCGGTTGTGGCCGGATTCGCCCCCGCTGCGCCAGCGCCGCGCCGAGCTGTCCTCACTCGCCGGCAAGCCGCTGCGACCGAAGATTCCGGAACTGGGCACTACTTTGCTGCAATTGCAGGCCATGCGTGAAAGGAGAACCGAACAATGAAACCGATACGCAGCTTGCTGATCCTGTTGGTGGCCGTCGCCCTGGGTGTACTCGGCGCGCAGTGGCTGTCTAACCAGACCGCCTACGACCTGGGCGAAGTCACCGTCCGCATCGGTGGCAACGACTACGCCGCCCCGGTCCCCCAGGCGGTCCTGGTATTGATCGTCGCCCTGCTGTTGCTATGGCTGGTATGGACGCTGGTGAGCCTGCCGTTCCGCGTATGGGGCCGGTATTCGCGCAAGAAAGGCCGCGCACGCTTGATCGAAGGCATGCGCGCCGCCGATCACGGCTACTGGGCACGCGCGGAAAAACTGCTGATCGCTGCGGGCGCTGATCCGGAAGTCGGGGGGCTGGCGTTGGCAACCGCAGTCCGAGTGGCCGACGCGCGCGGCGACAGCGCCACCGCCGACACCTTGTTGCAGCGGTTGTCCGAGCGCGATCCGGTGTCGCACGCATTACTGGCAGGCGAACGCCTGCTCGGCGCCAATCGCCCGGCCGACGCGATCAACGCCCTCGACGTGGCCGACGCACAGCCACTGCCGCCACGCGGCCTGTTGATGCGCACCCAGGCGCTGGCCCGGATCGGCCGCGCAGGCGAGGCCTACGGCCAGCTAGGTGCACTGCGCCAGCAGGCCGCACTGCCGGCGCCGGCCTATGCCGACCTGGAAGCCAGCCTGGCCGAGCAGGCCTTGCAGCAGGCCAACGATGCCAACGTCCTGGCCGAACGCTGGGAGTCCACCTCCAAGCCCCTGCGCACGCATCCGGCCGTAGTCGCCGCCTATGCACAGCGTGCCGCCGCACTGCGCTGGGACGACGCCGCCGTACGCAGCCTGGAGCAGGCGCTGGACAGCCGCTGGGACGAGCCACTGGCGCGCCTCTACGGCGTACTGCCGGTGGAAAAATACGACTCGCGCCGTGCCAGCGCCCAACGCTGGCTGCCGCAGCATCCAGACAGCCCCGCGTTGTTGCTGACCCTGGCGCGCCTGGCCCGTCGCCAGCATCAATGGGCGCAAGCCGAGGAGTTCCTGCATCGCGCCATCGCCCAAGGCGCCGGCGACGACGCCTGGGAAGAACTGGGACACGGCTTCGCGGCTGCAGGCGACACCCCATCCGCACAACACAGCTTCGCCAACGCCCTGCGCTTGCATCAAGGCCAGCCCGCGATCGAACTCCCCCAGCGCGACGGCCAGCAACAGATCCGCGACCAAGCCGTCACCGAAGAACGCGACGCCCACGGACTCCCGCGCCTACGCGAGTAAGCCAGCAGCAAAGCTTCTGTTGCCGTTGCCGTTGCTCAGATCTTGATCTACCTCGCCCTCAAAGCGAGCCGAGCACCGCAGGCAAGGAAGGCCGAAGCGGCGCCCTGTTTGAACGGAGTGAGTTTGGGCGCCGCCCCGGCAAAGGGGATGAGCGCCGCCCTTGGCGAGGAGCGCAGGGAACCGGTGCGGCTTCATCGCACCGGCTCGTGTCGGGCGAAGGCGCTTTTGGTTAATTTTGGCAAGACAAACGTGACTCGCGCCCGCAGGGTGCGAGAGCCTTTGCTTCGATCTTGCGGTTGCAATTGCAGTTGCCTCTAGCTCTTCCCAGAGGCCCCAGCCACACCCAAGCGCGTCAGCGCTCGACGATCGCCACCACGCCCATCCCACCCGCCGTACAGATCGAAATCAGCGCCCGCCCACCCCCACGCTCCTTGAGCTGCTTCGCCACCGTACCGACCAAGCGCGCCCCGGTAGCCGCAAACGGATGCCCCGTCGCCAGCGACGACCCCAGCGGATTGATCTTCTCCGGATCGATACGCCCCAGCGGCGCCTCCAGCCCCAGACGATTGCGACAATAATCCTCGCTCTCCCACGCCCGCAGCGTGCACAGCACCTGCGCCGCGAACGCCTCGTGGATCTCGTAGATATCGAAGTCCTGCAAACTCAGGCCATGCCGCTTGAGCATTTCCGGCACCGCAATCGTGGGCGCCATCAGCAAGCCCTCGCCATGCACGAAGTCCACCGCCGACACCTGCGCATCGCGCAGATAGGCCAACGGCTCATGCCCATGCGCCTGCGCCCACTCCTGGCTGGCCAGCAGCACCGCCGCCGCGCCATCGGTCAGTGGCGTCGAATTGGCGGCCGTCAGCGTGCCGCGTCCGGACGCCTTGTCGAACGCCGGCTTGAGCGTGGCCAGCTTTTCCAGCGAAGTGTCGGCGCGCAGGATGTTGTCGCGCGCGACCCCGCGAAACGGCACGATCAGGTCGTCGAAGAACCCGCGCTCGTAAGCAGCCGCCAGCTTCTTGTGCGAGGACACCGCCCACTCGTCCTGCGAATCGCGCGAGATGTTCCACTCCTTGGCCATGTCCTCGCAATGCTCGCCCATGCTCTTGCCGGTGCGCGGCTCGCCCACTCCAGGGAACTCCGGCTTGAGTTCGCCGAACTTGAAGCCCTTCACCAGCGCCCTGAGCTTGTCGCCGGTGGTCTTGGCGCGATTGGCCGCCATCAAGCGCACCCGCAGCGCCTTGCCGTAGACGATCGGCACGTCCGAGGTGGTATCCGAACCGCCGCCGATGCCCGAGTCGATCTGCCCGAGCGCGATCTTGTTGGCGACGCCGATCAGCGAGTCCAGGCTGGTGCCGCAGGCGCGCTGCAAGGTGATTCCGGGTGTCAGCGGCGACAGTCCGGAGGACAGCGCCGCTTCACGGCCCAGGTTCCAGTCCGACGAGTGCTTGATCACCGCACCCATCGCCACCTCGCCCAGTTGCTGGCCGTGCAGGCCGAAGCGCTCGACCAGCGCCCCCAGCGTGCGTACCGACATGCCAAGGTTGCCGACATCCGAGTAAGCGGTGTTTTGACGGCAGAACGGAATACGGACGCCGCCAAGAATGGCGACCGGACGGGCTGCGGACATCGACTGACCTTGCATAAGGGACTCGGGGACATGGCCTGCACGAGGCGGGCAGGCATAATGGTCGCAGTGTAGCTTCGACCCCGTGATGGGCCAACCGCGAATCATGAGCAATACCGAACACGGCATAACCGCCCTCGGCGTACTGGCGTTGGAACTGGTGGGTGGTACCACCCCCATTCGCGCGGCGCTGAGCCCTGACCAGGCCGGCGAACTCGCCGAGCGGATCGGTCGCGACCTGGCGCAATGGGTGCCGGAAGCGCGCGAACTGGAGCTGAGCTTTGCGGCGGCGCATTTCGACCCGGCCGAGGTCTTGCGCCCGGGCTGGCCGATCCATCGGCGCCTGGAAGAACTGCAGGCGCGTGCCCCCGGCCGCAACCAGGGCCCCCGGCTGCTGGCCTTCGGCGCCGATGCGCAAGGCGAGGTGCCATTGCCGTTCCAGGCCGATCCAGACCTGGCCGGCGGCAGCCTGCGGGTGCTGCCGTTCCTGCTCTCCGGCGAAACCAGCACGGTCTCGCGGGTGGCCGACGCGCTGGAAGAAGTGTTGTTGGCGCAAGGCATGGCCCAGGCCGATACCGCGCTGCTGGCGCAAGAGGCCTTCGGTGCGCAGATCGAACACGCACGCTACCTGACGGTGCACGACCTTACCGCGATGGTGTCGATGCAGTACGACAACCAGGGCCTGGCGCCGCTGTGGCCGCTGATCGAGACCGCCCTGCTCATGCCGCAGGCCGAGGAATGGCTGGATGAGCCACCGCAGCCCTTGCTGCGCTACGTCGATGGCGAGGTGCGCATGGCCCTGTTCGACCCGGTCGGCTGGTGCGCGCACTACGGACAGGACCGCAACGAATGCGAGCGCCTGCGCGGCGTCTATGAGCAGTACCTGGCACGCCAGCGGCAAATGGCTGCGGTGCTGGAAGCGCATGGCATCGGCGTGGTGTTCGCGCACGTTACCGAGAACGCGGACGCGCGCGAGGCGCTCAGAAACTGAAACCGCTGGATGCATTCCAAGCAGCAGGGTTGAACGAGCCCCTACCTAGAAAATGGCCCGAGCTAGCTTGGCCCGCGTACGGGATTTGCCGTGCCTCCGGCAGCCCCCATCCGCCCTTCGGGCACTCCATGAGTCACATGATTTGCACGTGACTAGTTTTTTTCGTTACATTTAACTTCAATTAGACGGTGGGGGGTACAAGGGAGAAATCAATATTCAATATGTATATAAAAGCAGAAACCTTTAACTGAGGTTCTACCAAGTGTCTTACAAACTGATGTGGCATACTAACACATCAGCAATTAAAATACCCAATTAATATATCAGCCATAGCCAAAAAAAAAAACTGTCGACGTATCTCTTGGTCAGTGCCCCGTTCGATAATACGACTCTTCCCATTTAAAAACTTCCCACATTTATTCCACATTACTCCATACCTATTTTCCCTATCTGCAAACAGGTTATTCTTTGGAGGTTTTAAAGCCATCAATAATGTCTCTCTCTATATATAAACAATCAAGTCTGTATTCCCTTCAATGTGGCTTTTTACCATTTAACAACGACATACGCGCACGAATGGAGTCACAACCCTCATTCTGCCGATGCCGTCGTTGTCGACAACAGCATTGAATCTGAGGCCAATCCCAACGCCATGAATGAGACCAACTTCAA
>JAATFS010000506.1 GCA_015655035.1 Lysobacterales bacterium
AGTACCAGATCGCATGGCTGCGCGCGCGCTTGCGGCTCTCACCGCTGTGCGCCAGGCCCAGCACCTTCAGCGACAGGATCGGCAGCACGCATGGCATCAGGTTGAGGATCAGTCCGCCCAGCAGGGCCAGCAGCAACACGGCCAGCAGGTTGCGCCGGACCTGGGGCGGTGGCGTGCTGCGGTTGGCATTGTCGGCCGAGGCGTCGGGCACCGCCGCTGCCGCCGGCGGCGGTTGCGCGTCCGGCGGCGTGTCGGCATCGGCGCTGGCGCTAAGCGGGGAGATCAGCAGGTTGGTGGTGGCGACCTGGTTGTCCGGCGAAATCTTGCCGGCCGGCAGTGCCAGCTTCACCCGGCGGCTCATCGGCGGGTAGCAGATGCCGTCGGTCTGGCAGCCCTGGAACGTCGCCACCAGCGTCGCGTTGGCGGCGTCGCCACGGTCGCGCAGCAGCGGCAGCGAGACCTCGGCCTGGTCGAAATACACCACCACGTCGCCGAAATGCTCGTCGCGATGCGGCTTGCCCAGCGGCCACTTCGGCGTGCCGGTGCGGATGCCGGTCACCCCCTCCAAGGCCAGCGAGGTGCGGTCGCGATACAGGTAATAGCCGGGTGCCGGGGTGAAGCGTAGCAACAGGGTATTGCCGTCGCCGACGATGGCTTCGAAGGTGAAGGCCTGTTCGGCCGGCAGTGGCAGTGCATCGACCCCGGCGGGGGCGGGGGCCAGCAGATTCGAGCCGGCACCGGCGCTGTTGCTGAGCGCACCGCCAAGCAGCGAGGGCGCCTGCACGGACGGCGTCGGCAGTTTCACCTGTACGCTGCGTTTCTGCGGCGGATAGCAGACCCCGGCGTCGGCGCAGCCTTGGTAGCGCACTTCCAGCGTCACCGTGTCGGCGTCGCCGGCGGCGGTGCCGGCCTGGGTGGCATGCACCTGGCCGCGATAGGTCTCGACCTCGCCGAAGAACTCGTCGTGCTTCTTGTGGCCGGCCGGCAAGGTCAGCGCACCCGCGGTGAATTCAGGGCCAGCCTTGACGCTGATGCGGTGGCGATACAGGTAGTAGCCCTTGGCGATCTGCCAATCCAGCTCGATCCTGTCGCGCTGCGGCGCCTGCACCTGGAGTTTGAATGCCTGGTCCACCGGCAACAGGTCGGCCTCGGTGAAGGCCGTGGCGGCGAAAGGCATCAGCAGCAGCGCGCAGAGCGCGGCGAATCGTTGCAGCAACGTCATGGAATCAGCTTTCCTCACGGGTTTCGGCGCGTACCCAGTCCAGGTAGGCGGGCAGGCCCGCGCTGGCTTCGAGCGCAAGCGCTTCGGGCAATTCATAGGGGTGCAGGGCCTGCAAGCGCGCGATCGCGGCCGCAAGCCGGTCCGCGCGGGTCTTGATCAGCAACTGGATTTCCTGGCTTTCTTCGACGCTGCCATGCCACCGATACAGCGAGGTGGCGCCGGGCAGCCGGGTGACGCAGGCGGCCAGGCCTTCGACGACCAGCGCACGCGCGATGCGCTCGGCGCTGGCGGCGTCCGGGCAGGTGCTGAACAACAAGTGGATGGCATCGGGGGCTGGCATTCCACGGCAGTATAGAACCGCCGCCGGGGCTTGGCCTCGGCGGCGGGCGCGTTGCTGGCGTCAACCGGGCGCTTGCGCGCTTACGGTGCCAGTGCGCAGCTGGCCGGCTGGGTCGAGGTGAACAGTGCCGGGGTAGCCCATTCAGGGTGGTCGATGAACGGGTTGCGATTGCCCTGGAAGCTGTAGATCACCTCGTTGCGGGCGCGTTCGGCCGCGTCCGGCGGGTCGGCCAGGTGCCAGTCGATCAGGGTCGACAGCAGCCCCATGTAGGCCGGCGAGGAGGACGTCTGCACGATCTTGCTGCGGTCGTCGGTCAGTTCCAGATCGGGTTCGGACTGCCCGGTGGCGGCATCGGTGCCGCCTTCATAGCGGATGGCCATGTACAGCACCGCACGTGCCATGTCGCCCTTGCGATGGTTCCAGACCTCGAACGTGCCGGCGTTGCCGTCGGGGGTGCGTACCCAATTGGAGGTGCCCGGGTAGCTGCCGCCGCCGCCGCCGTTGCCGTCGTTGGATTCGGTGGCGCGCTCGCCGCAGTTGCTGTCGCAGGCGGCATACGGCTTGTTGCCCCGGTCGGAGTTCCATGCCGAATCGGTCAGGTACAGCATGTGCGTATCGGTATAGGGCGCATACGGCAAACCCTTGTCGCCGCTGCTGCTGCCGAAGCCCAGCGAGTTTGGCCAGGTGTGCTCGCGGTTGTAGCGCAGGCCGCTGCCGCTGCCGGCACGGTCGCTGACCTTGGTATAGCTGCGGTTGCGATACGCATCCAGGATCCGCTCGCTGTCGTTGGGATCTTCGTCGGCGATCTCCAGGATGGTCCAGGTGCTGGTGCCCGAGCTGCTGCTGTACGGATACACCGTGTGGCCTTTGATGGTTTCGTGCAG
>JAATFS010000173.1 GCA_015655035.1 Lysobacterales bacterium
AGGAAATCATCGCGCCGCTGCCCGGGCGCGGCGTGCCCGGCAGCATGTTCCTGATCGCCGCGATCGCGGTGGCCGGCCTGCCGCCGCTGTCCGGCTTCCTGGCCAAGGCCGCGCTGCTGCAACACGTGCCCGCCGCATTGATCGCACCGGTGTGGAGCGCGGTGCTGCTCAGCAGCCTGCTGGTGATCGTGGGCCTGACCCGCGCCGGCGTACGCTTGTTCTGGCGGGTACCGCCGGCGGCCGAGGACCAACCGGCACTGGCGCCGCCGCGACGGGCGCGCATGCGCCCGGTCGAGACCGGCGCCACCGTGCTGCTGCTCGGCTACGTGCTGGCGATGACGGTCGCCGCCGGCCCACTGATGCAGTTCACCGATGCCGCTGCCGCGCAGCTGCGCCACCCCGACGACTACGTGCAGCAAGTGCGCGCCACGCCTTCGCAGACCAGGCAGCCATGAGTATCTCCGCATGAATGCACGCAAGCCACTGCGCAAGCGCCTGTTTCCATCACCGCCGCTGAGCGTGACGGTCTTCGTGTTCTGGCTGCTGCTCAGCGACAGCTACGGACCCTCGGCCTGGGTGATGGGCGCGCTGCTGGGCACGATAGTGCCGCTGTTCGCCGCGCGCCTGGACCGCGAGTTCGCCCGGATCGGCTCGCTGCGGCCGGTTCCGAAGATGCTGTGCATCGCGCTGTGGGACATCGTGCGCTCCAACGTCAAGGTCGCCCTGCAGGTGCTGGGACCGGAATCGCGCATCCACCCCGGCTTTATCTGGGTGCCGCTGGACATCGCCAACATCCATGGCATCGCGGCGTTGACCAGCATGATCACGCTGACGCCGGGCACGGTCTCGACGGCGCTGTCGGACGACCGCAAATACCTGTTGGTCCACGTGCTGCATCTGGACGATCCGCAGACGCTGATCGATGAGATCAAGACCCGCTACGAGGCCCCCCTGATGAGGATCTTCCCATGACCGGAGCATGCCCATGACAGGCCATACCTTCATCGAGACCACCATCGTGATGTGCATGCACGCAGTCGGCGTGGCGATGCTGCTGGCGCTGTGGCGGCTGCTGCGCGGGCCGACCGTGCCGGACCGCATTCTGGCGCTGGACACCTTGTCGGTGACCGCGATCGCCGAACTGATGCTGCTCGGCATGCACCTGGACTCCCCGATCTATTTCGAAGCGGCGCTGGTGGTCGCCATGCTCGGCTTCGGCAGCACCGTGGTGCTGAGCAAGTACGTGCTGCGCCGGGCTATCGTCGAATGATCGCGCTCACCGAATACGTACTGGGCACGCTGCTGATCATCGGCAGCTTCTTCATCGTGGTCGGCGCGATCGGCCTGGTGAAGCTGTCGGACTTCTTCAAGCGCCTGCACGCACCAACCAAGGCCAGCACCCTGGGCGTGGGCTGCGTGCTGCTGGGATCGGTCGGCTACCACCTGCTGCTGGGCGAGGACCCGCAGCCGCGCGAACTGCTGATCACCGCGTTCCTGTTCATCACCGCACCGATCAGCGCGCACATGATGGCCAAGGCGGGGTTGTCGTTGCTGATGGAAAGCCGCCCGCGCCTGCCGGGCGACGACACGCTGAACCAGGAAGCGATCCCTACCCCTGCGGGCGAGGACGCGCCACCGCGCCTCTGAGCGCGGTGGGTCAAAGGATCAGCGCCAGTTCCAGCACGATCCAGGCGACGAACGCCAGCAGCAGCACCCCACCCTCGGCGCGGCTGATGCGCAGGTCGCCGCGCAGCATCGGCAGCAGCATCAGCGCCAGCACGATCGCCGCCGGCAGCTCCAGGCGCACGAACGAAGCCGGCAGCGGCAGCGGACGCAGCGCCGCCATGCCGCCCACGATCACCAGCAGATTGAACAGGCTGGAGCCGAGCACGTGCCCGGCCACCATGTCGCCGTGGCCACGGCGTGCCGCTGCGATCGCGGCCACCGCTTCCGGCAGCGCGGTGCCGATCGCCACCGGCAACAGCCCCATCAGCAGCGGCGACCAGCCCCACCACGCGCCCAGCGGCACTGCGCCGCGCAGCAGCAGATGCGCGCCGAGCGCGAGCAAGGCCACGCTCAGCAGGAACTGCAA
>JAATFS010000386.1 GCA_015655035.1 Lysobacterales bacterium
TGAGCGTACGCCGCCTGCACGCGCGGGGGCATGCCTGGCCGTTGAAGGAGCCGTTCGCGATTGCGCGGGGCGTGCGCAGCGAAGCACGGGTGGTGATCGTCGAGCTGCACGAACAGGGCCGCGTTGGCCGTGGTGAGGCCGGCGGCGTTGCCTATCACGGCGAAACGGTCGAAAGCATGCTGCTCCAGATCGAGTCGGTACGCGCGGCAATGGAGGCCGGCTGCGACCGGCAAGGCTTGCTGGCGCTGCTGCCGGCCGGCGGGGCCCGGCATGCGCTGGATGCAGCGCTGTGGGATCTGGAGGCCAAGTGCACCGGTATGCCGGCGTGGCAGCGCGCCGGTGCAGCGCAATGGGCACCGGTCGCCTCGGCGGTCACCATCGGCATTCGTTCGTTGCAAGGCTACGAGCAGGCCGCACGCGAACGCGCGCAGTTTCCGTGGCTGAAGATCAAGGTGGCCGCCGAGCGGCCGGTGGAAGCCGTGGCGGCGGTGCGGCGCGGTGCGCCGCATGCGCGCTTGATCGTGGATGCCAATCAGTCGTGGAGCATCGACGAGCTGCGGCAGTATGTGCCAGGGCTGCAACCCTATGGTGTGGAGCTGATCGAGCAGCCGGTGGCGGCCGGTGCCGATGCCGGCCTGGCTGGGTACTCCAGCCCGATTGCGCTGTGTGCGGACGAGTCGATGTCCACGATCGATGAGCTGCCCGGCTTGGTGGGGCGCTATCAATTCGTCAATATCAAGTTGGACAAGGTTGGTGGGCTGACGTCGGCGCTGGGGCTGGCGGCCGCTGCGCGGGGCAGCGGTTTGCGGCTGATGGTGGGGTGCATGCTGGGGGGCTCGGTGTCGGTGGCGCCGGCGATGGTGTTGGCGCAGCAGTGCGAGGTGTGCGATCTGGATGGGCCTTGGTTGCAGGCGGAGGATTGGCCGGATCCCATTGTTTATTTGCAGGGGCGGATGCAGGTGCCTTCTTCGTTGTTGTGGGGGTGAGGCAAGATCAACGTCAAAGTCAAAGGCATTCGCCCCCTGCCGGTGCTCTGCTCGCTTTGAGGGCGGGGTAGGTCAAGCTCAAAATCTGAGCTAGAGCAACGGCAACCATGACGGCAACCGCAAGGTGTTTTGCTCAGGGCCAGTGCATTTCACCTTTGGCTACTTTGGCGCTCAGCTCCAGCGAGGAGTTGCCGGCGAGGTTCGGGTAGCGTTGTTTCATCGCGGCGATCAGTGCGGTGGAGTCCTTTGCCTTGGCGGTTTCCTGGTCGAAGGCGCGGATGTAGGCGGCGCTGAAACGTACGGCCGCCAGGTCCTGTGGCGCGTCCGTGGCGTAGTGGCCGGGGATTACTCGTCGCGGTTGCAATGACTCGATTCTTTGCAGAGTGGATAGCCAGTCCGCGTGCGATTGCGGGGTCTGGGTATCGGCCATCCACAGGTGTTCGCCGCTGGTCACGGCTATGCCGCCGACTACCGCACGCAGTGAGGGAATCCAGACAAAACTGCGGTCCGGGGTGGGGCCGTCCAGGCCGATGATCTGCAAGCTCTGGTTTTCCAGTAGCAGCCGGTCGCCGTGCAGTATTTGCGGGATCCGGATGCGCTTGGGCGCGTCGGTACCCAGCTTCGGTCCCCAGGTCTTGAGCTTGTCTGCCTGGGTCTGGCGGATGTGCTGCACCACCGGCTCGGGCGCGATGATCTTGGCGTCGGGGAAGGCCTGGGCAAGCGTATCCAGGCCGAAGTAGAAATCCGGATCGCCGTGGCTGATGTAGATCGTGGTCAGGCGTTTGCCCGAGGACTTCACCAGCGCCACCAGCTTGCGCGCGTCGGCGGCGGAGAACTGCGCATCGATCAACACGGCGTCGTGGCGGCCGCTGACCAGTACCGAAGACACCTGGAAGATCGCGTTTGCGTCTGGCAGGTAGGGTTGCAGGGTCAAGGGCGCTGCGTTGACCTGGGCAGCGCTGTCGGCTGGCGCGGAAGGCGGGGTGGCGCAGGCGGGCAGCCCGGCGGTCAACAGGCTGGCGGCCAGTGCCAGAGAAATCGCGGATGGGATAGACATCGGTAGTTCCTTGAGTGAAAGAAAA
>JAATFS010000214.1 GCA_015655035.1 Lysobacterales bacterium
CGACGCGCCGGCGCTGCGTGCCGAGCAGATCCGGCAGATCGGCATCCGTTCGGTGGACCCGGACGAGAAGCGTTTGATCAAGCAGCATCGCATCGATGTCTACGACATGCGCTACATCGACGAGGTGGGAATGCGCCGCACGATGGAGGCTGCGCTGGCGGGGCTGGAGGCCGATGCGCACCTGCACGTGAGTTTCGACGTGGACTTCCTGGATCCGAGCATTGCCCCGGGCGTGGGCACTACGGTGCCTGGCGGGCCCAATTATCGCGAAGCGCAGCTGGTGATGGAGATGATCGCCGACAGCGGCCGCATGGGGTCGTTGGACATCGTGGAGCTGAACCCGGTGCTGGACACCCGCAATGCCACGGCGGAGCTGGCCGTGGACCTGGTGGAAAGCCTGTTCGGCAAGTCCACGTTGATGCGGGATTGATCGTTAGCTGAATGCGCGGCGGGGCGTTCACGCGGCATCGACGCCGTCGCAGTCAGATTTGTCATCAAGCGGCGATGCCGGCGGCATCGGACGCGGGTCAAGCAAGATCGCGCCGAGTTCGGCGATCTGCATGAGTCTGGTATGTGAATGATCTGCGGCAAACCGCCGCGTGCCTACGTAAGGAGTAGCGAAATGAAGCGTGTAATTATTCTGATGGTGCTGTCGGTTTTCTCGGTTGGCATGCTGGCTGGCTGTAACACCGTTGCCGGTGCCGGCAAGGACGTGCAGAAGGCCGGCGAGAAGGTCGAGGACGCGGCGAACAAGTAAGTCATTACTTGGCACCGAAGACACGGGAAACGGGCCGAAAGGCCCGTTTTCTTTGGTCCCGGAGGATCAGCGGTCGGCGCGGCCGACCCCGCGCGTCCGGCTGCTGACGGCCAGCGGTTAAACTTGGCGGCTGGAACCACAGGCCCCCGCTTCGATGAACACCCGCGTCCTTACTGGCATCACCACTTCCGGCACTCCCCACCTGGGCAACTACGTGGGGGCGATCCGGCCTGCGATCGCGGCCAGTCGCGATGCCGACAGCGAGAGTTTCTATTTCCTGGCGGACCTGCACAGCCTGATCAAGGCGCAGGACCCGCAGCGCACCCAGCGCTCTACGCTCGAGATCGCCGCCAGCTGGCTGGCTTGCGGGCTGGACCCGGACAAGGTCTGGTTCTATCGCCAGAGCGATGTGCCTGAGACCACCGAGTTGATGTGGATGCTCACCTGTGTGGCGGGCAAGGGCATTCTCAATCGCGCGCATGCCTACAAGGCGGCGGTGGACCATAACCGCGCCGACGGCGAGGACGACGATGCAGGGGTCAGCGCGGGCTTGTTCATGTACCCGGTGCTGATGGCCGCCGACATCCTGATCTTCAATGCGCACAAGGTGCCGGTAGGGCGCGACCAGATCCAGCACATCGAAATGGCGCGCGATTTCGCGCAGCGTTTCAATCATGTCTACGGCCACGATTATTTCACCCTGCCCGAGGCCTTGATCGACGAGAACGTGGCCACCCTGCCAGGCCTGGACGGGCGCAAGATGAGCAAGAGCTATGGCAACACGATTCCGTTGTTCGCCCCGCGCGAGGAGCTGAAAAAGCTGGTGTTCTCGATTCTTACCGATTCGCGCGCGCCGGGAGAGCCCAAGGCGACCGAGGGCTCGGCCTTGTTCCAGCTCTATCAGGCCTTTGCAAGCAGGGAAGAAACCGCCGCGTTCGCGCAGGCATTCGCGGCCGGCATCGGCTGGGGCGAGGCCAAGCAGCAGTTGTTCGAGCGTATCGATCGCGAACTCGCACCGCTGCGCGAGCGGTATGAGGCATTGATCGCCGATCCGGCGCGGATCGAGCAGATATTGCGGGCTGGTGGCGCGAAGCTGCGTGCGCGCTATGCCACGCCGTTACTGGCGCAATTGCGCGATGCGGTGGGCTTGCGCGATCTGGGCGCGCAAGCACCGGGTGCACCGGCTGCGGTGCAGGAAAAGGCCGCGTTGCCGGTATTCAAGCAGTATCGCGAGAAAGATGGCCGCTTCTATTTCAAGTTGCTCGATGGACTGGGTGAGCTGATGCTGCAAAGTACCGGCTTCGATTCGCCGCGCGATGCCGGGCAACTGATCGCCACGCTCAAGCAGGCGCAGCAGGCCGATGCATTGGCGCTGCCGCAGGTGCAGGCGGTAGTGGATGCCGGTACGATCCTGGCCGCATTGCAGGCACTGCGCGAGGCCGCCTGAGGCCTGCGTGGCGCCGACGATGCGACGAAAGCCGCATCGAAGCCGGGCATGGCGGCGCTTAAGATGACGGCATCGCCCGCCAGAGTTCGTGCACCATGCCACGCGATTCCAGCATCCATACGATCGACACCGGCTTCCAGCGCGCGCACTTCGACGCCGCTTACCTGATCGTGGAGAACGGCCGTGGCGCCTTCATCGATTGCGGAACGTCGCTATCGGTGCCGGCGATGCTGGCCGCGCTCGGGGATGCGGGGCTGACACCGGCGCAGGTGGATTGGTTGATCCTCACCCACGTGCATCTGGACCACGCCGGCGGCGCCGGACAGCTGATGCGCCAGCTGCCTTCCGCGCAGCTGTACGTGCATCCGCGCGGCGCGCCGCACATGATCGATCCGACACGGCTGATCGCAGGCGCGACCGCCGTCTATGGCGCCGAGGAAATCGCGCGCAGCTATGGGGAGATCGTGCCGGTGCCGGCCGAGCGGGTGGTGGCGGCCGAGGACGGCGGCCGGATCTCGCTGGCCGGGCGCGAATTGCTGAGCATCGATACCCCCGGGCATGCGCGCCATCATCTGTGCGTGTGGGATGTGCGCAGCCGCAGCTGGTTCTGCGGCGATACCTTCGGGTTGTCGTACCGCGAGCTGGACAGCGCCAACGGCGCCTTCATCCTTCCCACATCCTCGCCGGTGCAGTTCGAACCGGAGGCGATGATCGCCTCGATCCGGCGCATGCTCGCGACCGATCCGCAGACCATGTACCTGACCCATTACGGCGCGGTCGGCACGCCGCAGCGGCTGGGTGAGGCGCTGGTGGAGCAGGTCGAGGCGATGGCCGCGATCGCGCGCGGCTGCGATAGCCGTGGCGACCGCCATCGTTGCCTGGTGGCGGCGCTGACCGAGTTGTACCAGGAGCGCGCGCGGGCGCATGCCTGCCCGCTGGACGATGCCGCGCTGGAAGACGTGCTGGCGATGGATATCGA
>JAATFS010000067.1 GCA_015655035.1 Lysobacterales bacterium
ACCGATACCGCCCGGGTCAGTTCATTGGCCTGTTCTTCCAGGCTGCGCGCCGCGGCGCTGGCTTCTTCCACCAGGGCGGCGTTTTGCTGGGTCATCTCGTCCAGCTGGATCACGGTGTGGTTGACCTGCTCGATGCCTGAACTCTGTTCGGTGCTGGCGGCGGTGATCTCGCTCATGATGTCGTTGACGCGTTTCACCGAGGCGACGACCTCGGTCATGGTGCTGCCGGCCTGGGCGACCAGGGTCGAGCCTTGCTCCACGCGTGCAACCGAATCGGAGATCAGTTGCTTGATCTCCTTGGCGGCATCGGCCGAGCGCTGTGCCAGCGAGCGCACCTCTGAGGCCACCACGGCGAAGCCACGGCCCTGCTCGCCCGCGCGAGCGGCCTCGACGGCGGCATTGAGCGCCAGGATATTGGTCTGAAAGGCGATGCCGTCGATCACCCCGATGATGTCGGCGATGCGCGCAGATGCTGCGCTGATCGAGGCCATGGTGGTGACGACATCGGCGACCACGCGCCCGCCGGTCTCGGCGACGTCGCCGGCGCCTGCGGCCAATTGATTGGCCTGGCGTGCGTGTTCGGCATTCTGGTGCACGGTGGAGGTGAGTTCTTCCATCGAGGCAGCGGTTTCCTCGAGGTTGGCCGCCTGCTGTTCGGTGCGCGCGGACAGGTCGGAGTTGCCGGTGGCGATCTCGCTGGCGGCGGTATTGATCGAGTGCGCCGAATACTGGATGCCTTGCACGATGCCCGTCAGCTGGACGGCGGTGCGGTTGGCGGCATCGGCCAGGCGGCCGAACGCGCCTTCGTAGCGCGCCTCCACGCGCTGGGAGAGATCGCCGTCGGCGATCGCACTCATGATCCGGCCCACGTCGGAGAGGCCGGCGTCGGCCTGCTGCATCAAGCCGTTCAACGCGCGCACCATCTCGGCGAACGCGAACTGGTAGCGGTCCTGGTCGCCGCGTGCGGAGAAGTCGCCACGCGCGGCGCCGTCGGCCAGCCGCGCGATGTCGTTGTTGATCGCCGACAGGTTGAGCTTGACCGCATCCAGCGCCTCGTGCATTTCCGCACGCTGGCCGGGCAGGCGGCGCATATCGCGACGCAGGTCGCCACGGCCGTATTCGCCCATGATCTGGGTGGCTTCGCCGATCGCCTCCAGGTGCTCGAACAGCACGGTATTCACGCCGCGCGCCAGGGCGCCGTAGTCGCCCGGAAAATCCTCGGGCATGCGATGGGAGATGTTCTCGCCTTGCTGCAGACGGATCATGGTCTGCATCTGCTCGTTGAAGCGCTGCAACTGCGACTGCATCTGCTGCATGCTGCCCATCAGCTGGCCGGTCTCGTCGCGGGATTCGACCTTGATGTCATTGTCGAAGCGACCTGCGGCGATCGCTTCGGCGACCCGGGTGGCCGCGCGCAGCGGCGCGCCTATCACGCTGGCGATCAACCAGCACAGGATGACAACCACGGCTACCAGGGCTGTGCCGCTGATTGCCAGCAGCCTGGTGAAGGCCCAGGCCTGGGCCTGGATGTCGTCGGTATACACGCCCATCGTCAGGATCCAGTTCCACTGTGGATAGAGCTGGGCATAGCTGATCTTGCGGACTTGTGCTTTCAACCCCTGCTTGGGCGAATCGTAGTAGCTGAAGCCATCGCCCTTGGCAACGGCGTCGCGGATATCGCGGTACACGAATTCGCCGCTGGCGCTCTGGTAATCGGTCATGTCGGTGCCGGCCTTGCGCTTGGGGTGCATCACCAGGCGCATGTTCGGATCGAGGATGAAGAAATAATCCACGCCTTCGTGGCTGCTCATGTCAGCCAGGGTCGCGCTGGCGGCCTGCTTGGCCTGGTCGGGGGTGAGCTCGCCGCGCTTGGCCTTGGTGGCGAAGTGCCGCATCACCGTCATGCCGGTCTCGACCTGGTTCTTGACGGTCTGCTTGCGTGCTTCGATCAGGTCCAGGTACTGCAGCCGTGCCGCCCCAATGGCCAGCAGGATCACCCCCAGCGTGAGCAGGCTGCACAACACGATGAACTTGCCTGTCAGCGGCAGGTTGCCGATGCGGCGCCGCAGAAGTGTCAGAGGATGCATACGGATTTCCCTAGAAGATGCGCTCGCGCAAGTAACGGGGATATCGGCTGCAGCCTTCAAAGGTTGATTGTTTTTTTTAGAAATCTAACCTGCCCCGAGGGGTGCGGGTGCGGGCAAACGGCCAGTCCCGCCGGCTGGCAGAACGTCGCGGATTGAGCGGCTGTCGGCGAGGGCGCTGGCCCGGGGGCGGTTGTGCCCTACACTTCCGGGCTGTCTGGAGAGATGCGGGGTAGCACTGTGAAAAAAATCGTAGTGGGGATTCTGGCGATGTCGGTTTCGGCGGCGCTGATGGCGGCGACGCCGACCTTCGACGGCAAGCGCATCTCGCGCGACGTCAAGGTACTGGCCTCCGATGCTTATGAAGGGCGCGGCCCGGCCACGGCCGGCGAAGACAAGACCATCGCCTACCTGAGCGAGCAGTTCCAGGCCGCTGGCCTGCATCCGGGCGGCGACCTGGTTGGCGGCAAGCGCGGCTGGACCCAGGCAGTGCCATTGCGCCGCGCCGACATCGTCGGCACCCCGGTGCTGGCGCTGGACGTGGCCGGCAAGCCGCAGCCGCTGACCCAGGGCAAGCAGATCGCGATCCGCGCCGCGCTCGATGGCGCGTCCCAGGTGGACATCGCCAACGCACCGCTGGTGTTCGTCGGTTATGGAGTCAAGGCGCCCGAGCGCAACTGGGACGACTTCAAGGGCGTGGACCTGAAGGGCAAGATCGCGGTAGTGCTGATCAACGATCCGGATTTCGAGACCGGCAAGGGCGATTTCGACGGCAAGGGCATGACCTGGTACGGGCGCTGGCCGTACAAGTACGAAGAAGGCGCACGCCAGGGCGCGCTCGGCGTGCTGGTGGTGCACGAGACCGCGCCGGCCTCGTACGGCTGGGACACGGTGGCCAGCTCCAATACCAACACCATGTTCGACGTGGTGCGCGATCAGCCCAGCGCGGTGCATCCCAAGCTCGAAGGCTGGATCCAGCGCGATCTGGCGGCGACGCTGTTCAAAAATGCCGGCCTGGATTTCGAGGCGCTGAAAAAGCAGGCGCAGTCCCGCGATTTCGCCCCGGTCGAACTCAAGGGCCAGCGTCTGAGCGCCCACTACCAGGTCACCTCCGGGGTGATCACCTCGCACAATGTGGTAGCGCGGCTGGACGGCACCACCCATCCGGACGAGACGCTGATCTACAGCGCGCACTGGGACCACATCGGCGTCGGCAAGCCAGACGCGCGTGGCGACACCATCTTCAACGGCGCGCTCGACAACGCCAGCGGCACCGCGGCATTGTTGGAGCTGGCACGTGGCTTCGCCAGCGGTCCCAAACCGCAGCGCTCGGTCGTGTTCCTGGCGGTCACCGCCGAGGAAAAAGGCCTGCTCGGCTCGGAGTTCTATGCCTCCAAGCCGCTGTATCCACTGGAAAAGACCGTCGCGGTGATCAACATGGACGGAATGAGTCCGTTCGTGCCGTCGCGCGACTTCGGCATCTACGGCAGCGCCAAGCTGGACCTGCTGGACCAGCTGAAATCCGTGGCCGCCGCATCGAAACTGCGCTACACCCCCGATCCCAAGCCGGAAGCGGGCTATTTCTTCCGTTCCGATCATTTTTCCTTCGCCAAGCGTGGCGTGCCGGCGTTGTCCTACTCGGCCGGCCAGGATTGGGAAGTGGGTGGCGTGGCCGCCGGCAAGGCCGCCTCGGATGACTACACCGCCAAGCGCTATCACCAGCAGGGCGACGAGTGGCAGCCGGACTGGGGCTTTGCCGGTGCCGCGCGCGACCTGGGGGTGCTGTACACGCTGGGCACGCAGTTGGCCGATTCGCGGCAATGGCCGAACTGGAGCCAGGATTCGGCGTTCCGGGCCACGCGCGACGCCAGCGCCGACAGCCGCAAGTAAGGCGTGGCATGGTGCCGGGCGTGTCCCGGCATCACTCGTTCAGGGCCGGCGCCTGCCAGCGCCGGCCTTTCGCCGCCGCCGCGCCGGTGCAGGCGATGGCGGGGGCACTCTGGGCCCTGCCGAGCCCATTCGCGGCGGTGCGTTGGGGTGGCGTTAGGGCTCACAAGGGTAGTCTGCCGCGCGGCAACGGTTCAGGGGGGAACGGTCTGATGTCTGGATGCTGCCTCGTATCCTTATTTAACGACCGATTCTTTAGGATTGAGCGCGACGTCGTTCGCGATCAGAGGAGAGCTTGTGCATCGCAGAAACAACAATGCGACTTTGTCCACCACGGCGCAGCCTCTGGCAGGCGTCGCAAGACGGGCAACTGCGGGCATGACGGCATGCCGCGCATCGATGGCGGACGCTACTGCCTGCCGGCAAACGCGGCACTGCCGGTCGCGCTGATGGAGGCTATCCCCACGATGTCGCCCGTTATCGCTTCCACGTTGATCTCCCCCAAGGATGCCGGCCGGGTCACGCTGCCGCCGGAAGCGCCGATGCCGATGCCGGAGCAGTCGCTGCGCAAGGGCCGGCTGCAAGTGCCCCGGCAGCGCACCGCGCCGGTGGCCATCGGATTTCGCCGGCTGTACCTGATCGGTGGCACCGCGGCGATGACCGGCGTGGCCGCGTGGGTCATGTTGAGCGTGATGTGGCCGGGCGGCATCAGCGTGCTCGAAGCCTGCCTGATGGCGTTGTTCGTGCCCCTGTTCGCCTGGATCGCGATGTCGTTCTTCAGCGCGTTGGCGGGTTTTGTCAGCGTCGTGTTCGGGGCCGGCCGCAAGCTGGGGATCGAGCCGGATGCGCCGCTGCCGCAAGTGAACACCCGTACTGCGCTGCTGATGCCCACCTACAACGAGGATCCACGGCGGCTGCTGGCCGGACTGCAGGCGATCTACGAGTCGGTGGCCGAGACCGGACAGCTCGACCGCTTCGACTTCTTCGTGCTCAGCGACACCACCCGCGAGGCGATCGGCCGCGCCGAGGAACAGGTCTACGCCGAACTGTGCGAGCGCGTCGGTGGCCATGGCCGCCTGTTCTACCGCCGCCGCGCCGACAATAGCGCGCGCAAGGCCGGCAACATCGCCGACTGGGTGCGCCGCTTCGGCGATGCCTATCCGCAGATGCTGATCCTGGACGCCGACAGCCTGATGACCGGCGACACCATCGTGCGCCTGGTCGCCGGCATGGAGGCCAATCCCGACGTCGGCCTGATCCAGACGCTGCCCGAAGTCGTCAACGGACAGACCCTGTTCGCGCGGATGCAGCAATTCGGCGGTCGCGTCTATGGTCCGGTGATCGCCTACGGCGTGGCCTGGTGGCAGGGCGCCGAGAGCAACTACTGGGGCCACAACGCGGTGATCCGCACCCGTGCGTTTGCCGAAAACGCCGGCTTGCCGTCGTTGCCCGGGCGCAAGCCGTTCGGCGGACACGTGCTCAGCCACGACTTCGTCGAAGCCGCGCTGATGCGGCGCGGCGGCTGGGCCACGCACATGGTGCCGTATCTGCAAGGCAGCTACGAAGAAGGCCCGCCGACGCTGACCGACCTGCTGATCCGCGACCGCCGCTGGTGCCAGGGCAACCTGCAACACGCCAAGGTCGTGCTGGCGCGGGGCCTGCACTGGATCAGCCGCATGCACATGATGGTCGGCATCGGCCATTACTTCACCGCGCCGATGTGGGCGATGCTGATGCTGATCGGCATTGCCATCCCGTTGCAGGGCAATGGCATCGACCTGGCCGCCGGGCTGCACTTCTCGCCGGCCCACTACTGGCATGGCCGTACCGAAGGCGGCGCGGTGTGGATATTCGTCTGCACGATGTTCGTGCTGCTGGCGCCGAAGTTCTTCGGCTACCTGGCGCTGCTGGTGAACCGCCGCGAGCGGATCGGTTGCGGCGGTGCGTTCCGTGCGCTGGTCAGCATATTGCTGGAAACCGTGCTGGCGGCGCTGATGGCCCCGATCGTGATGTACCTGCAATCGCGTGGCGTGGCCGAGGTGCTGGCGGGCAAGGACTCCGGCTGGGACGCGCAGCAACGCGACGACGGCAGGCTGTCCTGGGGCGCGCTGATCCGAGGCTACGGTGGCCTGAGCCTGTTCGGGTTGCTGATCGGCGGCATGGCCTACGCGGTCTCGCCGGCGCTGGCGGCGTGGATGTCGCCGGTGGTGATCGGCATGGTGCTCGCGGTGCCGGTGGTGGCGCTGACCTCACTGCGGCGTGCAGGGCTGTCGCTGCGGCGCGGACGTATCTTCAGCATCCCTGCGGAACTGGAACCGCCGCGCGTGCTGACCCGCGCCGCCGAGCTGCGCAAGGCCGCGCTGAGCCAGCCGTCGCTGATCAAGCCGCTGCGCCGGTTCCCGGCACGGATCGTCGCTCCCGCGCCGTACGGGAGCGGCGACGCCAGTGCCAGCGCACGCCTGCCGGCACTACTGGGCGGCAGGCATAATGCCGGACCCGACCGACGGAACCCTGAAGATGCTGGAAGTGCTGGAACGCGAGACTGGACCTGCGCCGCAATGGACCGTGCTGTGGCTGCATGGCCTGGGCGCGGATGGCAACGATTTCGCACCGATCGTGCCCGAGTTGCTGCGCCCGCACTGGCCGGACCTGCGCTTCGTGTTTCCGCACGCGCCGGTGCGGCCGATCACGATCAACAACGGCGTGCGCATGCGCGGTTGGTACGACATCGTCGGCATGGATATCGCCGATCGTGCCGATATGGGCGGCGTCGACGCGTCCGTGCGCGAGATCGAAGTCCTGATCCAGCGCGAGCACCAGCGCGGTATTCCCGCCGAGCGGGTGTTGCTGGCCGGATTCTCGCAAGGGGGCGCCGTTGCCTTGTCGCTGGGATTGCAGCGGCAACGGCCGCTGGGTGGCCTGATCGCACTGTCCACCTACCTGCCGGATGCGGCTCATGCCGGCGCGCGGTTGCAGCCGGGCGCCAACACCCAGCCGGTGTTCATGGCCCACGGCAGCGCCGATCCGGTAGTGCTGTGCCGCTACGCCGAGCTGGGTGCCAGTACCTTGCGAACCCTCGGCTTTCCGCTTGCCTGGCATGCGTATCCGATGGCGCATCAGGTCTGCGCGGAGGAAATTCAGGCCCTGAGCGACTGGATGAGCGAGCGTTTTGCCGCCGTCTGAGCTGCCGTGCCGGGTGGTGGCGTATCCGGTGCGGTTGCCGGGGCGCGTCAGATCGTCGCCACGCGTGAGTTGCGCGGCCGGCTCCGTGATAATGGCGGCATGACCACCGTTCGCATCGCTACCCGCAAGAGCCCGCTCGCCCTCTGGCAAAGCGAGCATGTGGCTGCATTGATCCAGCAGCACCATCCCGGCATCGAGGTCGTGCTGGTGCCGATGAGCACCCGTGGCGATGAGGTGCTGGACCGCTCGCTGGCCGCGATCGGCGGCAAGGGGCTGTTCCTGAAAGAACTGGAGCTGGCGATGCTGCGCGGCGAAGCCGACTGCGCGGTGCACTCGCTCAAGGACGTGCCGATGGAGCTGGAGGCCCCGTTCGTGCTGCCGGCGATCCTGGCGCGCGCCGATCCTGCCGACGCGCTGGTATCGAACCTGTACGCCTCGCTGGATGCATTGCCGATCGGTGCACGGGTCGGCACCTCGTCGCTGCGCCGCCAGGCGCAGTTGCGGGCCTGCCGGCCCGACCTGCAATTGCTGGATCTGCGAGGCAACGTCAATACGCGCCTGGCCAAGCTCGACAATGGCGGCTACGACGCCATCGTGCTGGCGCGCGCAGGCCTGCAACGGCTGGGCTTCGATGCGCGGATCGCGGCGCGGCTGGAGCCGCCGCAGTGGCTGCCGGCGCCGGCGCAGGGCGCGATCGCGGTGGAATCGCGCGGTGACGACACCACGATGAATGCACTACTGGCGGTACTGGATGATGCGGGCACGCGACGTTGCGTGGAAACGGAGCGAGCGATGAACCTGGCCTTGCACGGCAGTTGCCACGTACCGGTGGCAGCGTTCGCACAGGCGCAGGGCGAGCGCTTTTACTTGCAGGGACTGGTCGGGGATGCGGCCACGGGCAGGCTGGTACGCGCCGAGGCGATTGGCGACGCCCCGCAGCAGCTTGGGGGCGAGGTGGCGCGGCAACTGCTGGAAGCCGGTGCCGGCGAGCTGCTCGGCAGCTGAAATCCCCCGTGGGAAGGGCTTGATCCCGATGGCGAGCCGCAGGTGCTCGACGGAACCCATGCCCCTCCCACAGGAGGTCGATCACAGGACCTGGATCAGAAGCCGTAGACCACGTTGACGGTGGTCAGGGTATCGGTCTTCTTGCTGCCGTCGACGGTGTCGGTGTTGTGATGCACCTGGTAGGCGGCCTTCAGTGCCAGCGCCTGGGACATCTGCACCTGCAGGCCGATGTCGTTGGCGATGTAGGTATTGCTGCTGCCCGATTCGACCAGCAGCGTGTCGAAGATCGAGGTGGTGTCGGTCAGCTTGTGGCTGAAGTCGACGAAGCCGCGAGCAATGACCTCGTTCTCGTGCACGCGCTGATCCTGGATCTTGGCCCAGCGGTAACCCGGACCGATTTCCAGGACCAGGCGGGTACGGTCGTTGTTGATGGCCTTGTAGCCATAGTTGACCGTGGCGGTGTGCTGGTACTCGTAGGTCGCGTAGTGGTCGCGCTGGGTGCGCAGCACACTGTTGATGTAGTTGCGATCGTCGAAGTTGTAGGCAGCCGAAGCGCCCAGCTCGTAGCGACGGGCGCTCTCTTCACCGTCGCTCTTGGTGTAGAGGAACTGGCCGCCAGCGCCGTACGACCACTGCTCGACGTTCTTCTTGATGTTGAACTTGCCGACATAGGTCTGGCTGTCGGTATTGCCCTTGGCCGAAGCCAGGCCGACTTCGCCGGCACCGCTCCAGCCGTTGGTATCGGCGGCGAAGGCGGCGGCAGGGATGAGAAGCGCGCCGAAAATGGCGAGGGACAACGATTTCCGCATGGGTTGGACTCCAGTGCTCGGGGGAATTGAAAGGCCGCATGAGATGGAACTCAGCCCGAGGAAACGAGCTGTGGGACAAGCGTGGCTGCGACACGAAAACGCCGGCATCTGGGCCGGCGTCATATACATATTCTTCACTTTTACGTGAACGTTGGCGTAATCCGGCGATTTTTGGCGCTATTTGAAGGTGTAGACCACATTCATCGTCGCCAGCGTGTCGGTGTTCTTTATGTCGGCGCTGGCATGACTGTTGTGGCGCGCCTGCCAGCCGGCCTTGAGCGCGAAATGCGAATTCATGTTGACCGCCAGGCCAAAGTCGTTCTGCGCGAACGTGTTGTAGGAGCCGGACTCCACCAGCAGCGTGTTGGTCAGTTGCGTGCTGGGCGTAAGGATATATTTGAAATCCAGCACGCCACGGCCGATCAGGCCGACCTCGTTGTGGTCATTCTCGGTATTGTGCGCGCGGCGCACACCCGGGCCGAACTGCGCATCGAGGTAGGCGTTTTCGCGATCCAGCAGGCGCGTGACGTATCCGACACCGAAGGTGCCCAGATGGTCGTAGGTGGCGAAATCGTCGCGCTCGTAGCGCAGGCTCGCGGTGAGCTGGCGGTGCTCGCCCAGCTGCAGGGCGCTGCCGGCGCCGACGGTATAGCGGTTGGCGGTGGTCTGGCGGTGGCGGCGGAAGCTGCCATCGTCCTCGGTGGTGGTGTACTGCGAACTCGAGTGCAGGCCGGTCACATCCAGGCTGTGGATCCAGTCGCCGTCGGTGTAGATGCCCTTGAGGCGTGCGTTGAAACTCTCGGTGGTGCTGTTGCCGCTGGCCGAGGCAAAGCCGAGTTCGCCGGTACTGCCGCTCCATGGCGAGGGAAGCACCACTTTGGACGGATCTTCCGGGATTTCCAGCACCGCCTCCGACTGCGCCCAGGCAGTGGGCACACACAGCAACAGCAGGACAGGCAAGACGTACGGACAGACACGGCGTGGCATGCTCGACCTCATGGGTGACGGCCAGAAAGAAGGGATGGAACCGATTTCATGATAACGGAAGGTGCTGGCTGGGCGCCTTCCGCCATTCTGGCCGCTTCATTGCGGGTTCGGGTTGCCGGCCGGTGACGTCATTGGATTCTCCTGCGGCCCCCGTCGTGGCAGCATCGCGCCATCGCCGCCCACTACTTCTGGCCAAGACTCGGACATAATCGACGCATGGACCGCTATGAACGCATCAACACACTGCATCGCCTGCTCAAGTCCGCCCGCTATCCGGTCACGGTGGCGCGGCTGCAGGACGAACTGAATTGCTCCCGGGCCACCGTCTACCGCGACCTGGCGTTCCTGCGCGACGCGTTGATGGCGCCGGTGGAAGGCGATGGCGAAGCCGGATTCCTCTACCTGGCCGGCGAGAGCGATCGTTTCGAACTGCCTGGGTTGTGGCTCAGTTCGGAGGAGCTGCATGCGCTGCTGGCCTCGCAGCAACTGCTGTCGCGTACCGGCGGCGGGGTGCTGTCGTCGATGCTGGCGCCGTTGCAGCAGCGCATCGAAGGGCTGCTGGCCGCGCAGGCCGGGGTGTCGCAATGGCCGGTGGACCGGGTCCGGGTGATTCCGCATCGCGGCCGCAAGCTGGATGAAGCCAGCTTTCGCACCGTGGCCTCCAGTGTGCTGGAACGCAAGCAGCTGAGCTTCGACTACCGCGCGCGTTCCACCGACGAATCGACCAAGCGCACGGTCTCGCCGCAACGCATCACCCATTACCGCGACAACTGGTACCTGGACGCCTGGGACCATGGCCGCGAAGGCGTCCGCAGTTTCGCGGTGGATCGCATCAATCGCGCCCGCCTGGTCGATGCGGCGGCGCGCGACGTGCTCGACAGCGAATTGGACGAGCAGCTGGCGGCCAGCTACGGGATCTTCTCCGGCGCGCCCAAGGGCTGGGCGACGATCGTGTTCAGTGCCAAGGCTGCGCGCTGGGTGGCCGACGAACATTGGCACTCCAAGCAGCAGGGCCGGTTCCTTTCCGACGGCCGCTACGAACTCAAGGTGCCTTACAGCGTTTCGCGCGAGCTGCTGATGGATGTGCTGCACTATGGTTCGGACGCGGAGATCGTGGAGCCGGCCTCGCTGCGCGAGCAGGCCAAGGCGCTGCTGTCGCTGGCGCTCAGCAACTACGAATGACACGCCTGCGGTAGCGCCGGCTCCCCAGCGGGACGTCGGTTGCCGCCTGGGCGGCTTCTGCCGCCGACGCTCTTACGGCTTGTCCGGAACCTCGAAGCCCAGCTGGTTCAGTTGCTTGGGCGACTGCGGCACGCGCTTGAGCTTGTCGGTATAGATGCCGTAGTCGTCGCGCATCTTGCCGACGAGCTCGCGGTACTGGTTGCGGCTCATGTCCGGCTTGCGCGCGAAGATCCAGGCCAGGTCGCGGCCGGGATAGGAGATCAGCAGCCACGAGTAGTCCGGCGCCACTTCCAGGATGCGCTGCTTGGTCGGGATCACCTTGTAGAACCATACCCGCCAGTCGCGGTTGCCGCTGTCCGGATCGATCGAGGCGCGGGCGGTCTTTTCCTTTTCCGGCTCGTCGAAGCCCTCGCGGTAGTAATAACGCACCGCCATCTTCTGGTCGTCGAGCAGGGTGTATTCGTCGCGGCTGGCCACATGGCCGCGCTCCATTGGATTGGGCGTGCGCGCGATGACGTACCAGGTGCCGTCGAGCCGGTTCAGGTCGACGGCGGGACCGGACGGATCAGTGTCTTCTTTGGCAGAAGCGGCGAAACCACTGAGGCTAAGCAGAAACGCAAGGGCAATCGGGGCAGTCAGGCGCATCACAGGGTCATGGTGGAGCGGTTGACCTGCACACTACCGCATGCAGGGGCGACGTGAGTGTCAATTTACCAGTCAATTTTCCGGCACCGGACGGAATGGCGCGCGGGCGCCCGCCATGCGCCGAGTGTAGGGGATTGCGGTTGTACGTGGGGGATGGTGGCAACGACTGTGGTGCCGGCAGCGTCATTCAACGGTCATATCGGCGGCGGTCGCAATTGGTGAGATGGGGATTGGCGACAGTGTCGTCCCGTCCTTCGCCTGGAGTGCCCAGAATGTCGACTCAAGCTTCTCCCAATATCGCTTCGCCCGATCCGCGCGTGTTGCGTCCGGTACGGCAGATCGCCTTGGCCGGCCTGGCATTGGTGCTGGTCTGGCCGGCCGCGCGTGGCCATAGCGCATGGATCGGCTGGTTGCCGCTGTGGCTGGTGGGAATGCCGCTAGCCGCCTGGTGGAGCCTGTACCGGTTCGCGCTGCCGCGCTGGCCGGCGCGGGCACCGCACGCAGTAGCGCGTCGACGCCGTGGCCCGCAGGCACAGCGGCGCGGCCGCCGTGTAGTGAGCAGGCCCCGTACCCGCGCCGCCTGACCTTCGGCAGGGTGGCACAGGCATGGCCTGTGCTAGCGTTTGCGGGTTGATTCGACCCCGGAGGGGTAATGTCCAAGTTCGCCTCGGCCTGCCTGATGGCTGGCCTGATCACCGCGGCTACCGCGTCCGCAAAGGAAACCGCAGTGTCCACCGATTCTTATGCCTGGCTCGAAGACGTCACCGGTGCCAAGCCGCTGGAATGGGTGAAGGCCCAGAACGCCAGGACCGAGGCGCGGCTGGCCGCGTCGCCGGCGTTCAGGCAGATGGAGTCCAGCCTCCGCGAGGTGCTCGATTCCGACGCCAAGATCCCCGCGGTGCAGAAGATCGGCGATCACTACTACAACTTCTGGAAGGACAAGCAGCACGAGCGCGGCCTGTGGCGGCGCACCACGCTGCAGGAGTACCGCAAGGCCGACCCGACGTGGGAAACCGTGCTCGACCTGGATGCGCTGAACAAGGCCGAGAACGAGAACTGGGTCTGGCACGGTGCCGACTGCCTGCGTCCGCAGCGAAAGGGCGAGGTGTACACGCGCTGCCTGATCGCGCTGTCGCGCGGCGGTGCCGATGCCGATGTCACCCGTGAATTCGACCTGTCGCGCAAGCAATGGGTCGAGGGTGGCTTCTTCCGCGCCGAGGCCAAGGGTGGCCTGGGCTGGATCGATGCGGACACGGCCTACCTCTACACCGACTTCGGGCCGGGTTCGATGACCAGTTCCGGCTATCCGCGCATCGTCAAGCAGTGGAAGCGCGGAACCCCCGTATCCACGGCGCAGACCGTGTACGAAGGCAAGCCGGACGACATGTACATCGCCGCGATGCATGACGACACGCCCGGGTTCGAGCGCGATTTCGTCAGCCGCACGTTGGCGTTCTACAACGACGAACTGTACCTGAAGACCGCCGACGGCCAGTTGCGCAAGGTCGATGCACCCAACTCGGCCAACAAGAGCGTCAAGCGCGAATGGCTGACGTTGGAGCTGCGCGAACCGTGGACGGTAGGCGGCAAGACCTATCGGGAAGGCTCGCTGCTGGCGACCCATTTCGACGACTTCATGGCCGGAAAGCGTGATTTCGACGTGTTGTTCGAGCCCACCGAGACCACCTCGCTGGCCGGCTTCGCCTGGACACGGCGGCATCTGGTGCTGAACGTGCTGGATGACGTCAAGAACCGGTTGAGCGTGCTGACCCCGGAAAGCGGCCTATGGAAGCGCGAGGCCTTCGTCGGCGCACCGGCGTTCGGTACGCTCGGGGTGGCGGCGGTGGATAGCGACGACAGCGATGCGGTATGGCTCAGTGCGACCGACTACCTGACGCCGACCACGCTGTCGCTGGCCGAGGTCGGCCAGGTGCCCCAGGTATTGAAGACCATGCCGGCGTTCTTCGATGCCAGCAAGGACACCATCGAACAGCACTTCGTCACCAGCAAGGACGGCACCCGTGTGCCGTATTTCCTGGTGCGGCCGAAGGCGCTGGCGCTGGACGGTAGCCATCCGACCCTGCTGTATGGCTACGGCGGTTTCGAAATATCGATGACGCCGAACTATTCCGGCGGGCTGGGGCGCGCTTGGCTGGACAAGGGCGGCGTGTACGTGGTCGCCAACATCCGTGGCGGTGGCGAATACGGGCCGCGCTGGCACCAGGCGGCGCTGAAGCAGAACCGCCACAAGGCCTATGAGGACATGGCGGCGGTGGCGCAGGATCTGGTGGCGCGCAAGATAACTTCGCCCCGGCATCTGGGCGTGCAGGGGGGTAGCAATGGCGGGTTGATGACCGGCAACATGCTGACCCAGTATCCGGAGTTGTTCGGTGCGGTGGTGGTGCAGGTGCCGTTGCTGGACATGAAGCGCTACAGCCATTTGTTGGCGGGTGCGTCATGGATGGCGGAGTATGGAAACCCGGATACGGATGATTGGAAGTTCATCCAGTCGTTTTCGCCGTATCACTTGTTCGATCCGGGCAAGACGTATCCGCCGGTGATCTTTCTGACCTCGACTCGGGATGACCGGGTGCATCCGGGGCATGCGCGCAAGATGGCGGCGAAGATGATCGATGCGGGCAAGGATGTCACGTACTACGAGAATATCGAGGGGGGGCATGGCGGCGCTGCCAATAACGCGCAGGCGGCGCATATGCAGGCGTTGGCGTACAGCTTTCTGTGGGAACGGTTGGTGCGTTGAGCGCTTTGGCGTTTCGCTTCCTGCCGGGATTTGCCGGGGGAAGCGGGATGTCGGGGCGTGCGTTGTTTTGGCGGGGATGGACTTCGGGTGTGAGCTTTCGCGCCTGTCGGCGCGCGTCACTTTTGTCTTGCTGCCAAAAGTAACCAAAATCGCCTTCGCCTGACGCGAGCCGATGCGATGGAGCCGCACCGGTCCCCTGCGCTCCTCGCCAAGGACGGCATTTATCCCTTTTTTTCCGGGACGGCGCCCAAACTCGCTGACGCTCACACAGGGCGCCTCTTCGGCCATCCTTGCCTGCGGTACTCGGCTCGCTTTGAGGGCGAGGTAGGTCAAGGTCAACATCTGAGCAACAGCAACAGCAACAGCAACAGCAACAGCAACGTCTTGCGTGATTCGACGGCGGTTGTAGCCAGGCTGGGATGGCAGGGGCTGCCTGCCAATCGACCACCCACCTGGTTCCTGTTTTGCAAGCATGAACGACGAGGATGTATCCAAACCCGGAGCGTGCCACCCATGGATGGGCGGCACGCCTTGATCAAGTGCGTTAGCGTTGCCAACGCTCCAGTCCACGCCGTATCCGCGCTACCGCTTCCTGCAAGCGGGGCAGGCTCTGGGTGTAGGCGATGCGTACGTGCTGGGTGGCGCGGTAGTTGCCGAAATCCAGGCCGGGGGTGAAGGCGACGTGCTCGGTTTCCAGGAAGTGGGCGCAGAAGGTCTGCGCGTCGTCGGCGAAGGCGCTGATGTCGGCGTAGAGGTAGAAAGCGCCACGGGGTTCGACTTCGATGCGAAAGCCGAGGGCGCGCAAGGCGGGCAGTAAATAGTCGCGGCGCTGCTGGAACTCGGCGCGGCGTGTTTCCAGGATGGCGAGGGTGTCGGGCTGGAAACAGGCCAGCGCGGCGTGCTGGGCGATGGTGGAAGCGCTGATGTAGAGGTTCTGCGCCAGTTTCTCCAGTTCCGGTACCGCGGCTGGGGGCGCGACCAGCCAGCCCAGGCGCCAGCCGGTCATGCCGAAGTACTTGGAGAAGCTGTTGAGGACGAAGGCGCCGTCGTCCACTTCAAGCACGCTTGCCGCATCCAGGCCGTAGGTGAGGCCATGGTAGATCTCGTCGACCACCAGGTGGCCGACGCGTGCGCGCAGCGACTGCGAGAGTGCGGCCAGTTGCTCGCGCGTCAGTACGCTGCCGGTGGGGTTGGCCGGGGACGCGACCAGGGCGCCGACGCTGTCGGCATTCCAGCAGCGCTGCACCAGCGTGGGCGTGAGCTGGTAGTCGCTGTCCGGGCCGACCGGCACCAGCTGGGCGCCGCCTTCGACCAGGCGCAGGAAGTGCCGGTTGCAGGGGTAGCCGGGATCGGCCAGCAGCCAGTGCCGGCCCGGGTCGACCAGCAGGCTGCTGGCCAGCAGCAGTGCGCCCGAGCCGCCCGGAGTGACCAGGATGCGGTCGGGGTCCACTTCACAGCCGTGGCGGGTGCAGTAGAAGTCGGCGATCGCGCGGCGCAGCGCCGGCAATCCGCGAGCGGCGGTATAGCGGGTGTGGCCGTTGGCGAGCGCGGCCTGGCCGGCGGCGATGATCGGCGCGGCGGTGGTGAAATCCGGCTCGCCGATTTCCAGGTGGATCACGTCGTGTCCTGCCTGTTCCAGCGCGTTGGCGCGCGCCAGCAGCGACATCACATGGAACGGGGCGATCTCGTGGCTGCGGCGGCTGTAGGCGGGCAGGGGAGCGGAGGTGTCGTGCATCGTCCGGATGATAGACCAGCCCAGCGAACGGCACTTGCTGTGGCCCGTGCTGCCCGGCCAGACTGGGTGCGATCAAGGATGCCATTGCGTTCAGCCAACGGAACCCTCACATGAAGCCTGTCTTCTCTTTTCTGATTGCTAGCCTGATGACCACGTCGACTTTCTCCGCCCCCGCCGCCGATCTCACGCCGCCGGATGTGGCCAAGCGCCCGCATGCGGTCAAGGCACCGTTCGGCGCCAGCCGCAACGACGATTACTACTGGCTGCGCGACGACAAGCGCGAAGACAAGCCGATGCTGGCATACCTCCAGGCCGAGAATGCCTATGCCGACCAGGTACTGGCGCCGTTGAAGCCGTTGGAGGACACGCTGTACGACGAGATCGTCGGCCGCATAAAGCAGGACGATGCCAGCGTGCCGTACCGTGAGCGCGGCTACTGGTACTACACCCGCTTCGAGGCGGGCAAGGACTACCCGGTCCAGGCGCGGCGCAAGGGCAGCATGGAAGGGCCGGAGGAAATCCTGCTCGACGTCAATGCGATGGCGGCGGACAAGGGGTATTTCAACGTTGGCGACGCGGCGGTCAGCCAGGACAACCGGTTGCTGGCCTGGGCCGAGGACGACGTGGGCCGCCGCCAGTACAGCATCCGCTTCAAGAACCTGGAAACCGGCGAGATCTATCCGGACCACATCGTCGACGTATCGCCGAACCTGGTCTGGGCCGATGACAACAAGACGCTGTTCTATGTCGAAAACGACCCGGAGACACTGCTCACCGTGCGCGTGAAGAAGCACGTGCTAGGTACGCCGGTGCAGGACGACGTGCTGGTCTACGAAGAACACGACGACAGCTTCTACATGGGCATCGGCCGTACCCGCGACGATAAGTACATCACCATCGGCGTGGACAGCACCGTGTCCTCCGAACTGCGTTACGCGCCGGCCGCCGATCCGAAGACGTTCACCGTGCTGGCGCCGCGCGCGCGCGACGTGGAATACGACGCCGACCACTTCGACGGGCGCTGGGTGATCCGCACCAATGCCGCTGGCGCCAAGAACTTCAAACTGGTCACCGCGCCGACCGACGCGACCACGCGCAAGCAGTGGATCGACTGGGTGGCGCACGACGACCAGGTCTACATCGAAGGCTTCGAGCTGTTCGATGGGTTTACCGCGATCGAGGAGCGATCCGATGGGCTGGAGCGCGTACGCCTGCTCAAGGCCGATGGCAGCCACGAATACGTCAAGGCCGAAGAGCCCGCGTATTCGATGGGCCTGTCGGTCAATGCCGAGCCGGATACGCCGTGGCTGCGCTACAGCTACACCTCGCTGACGACGCCGGCCACCACCTACGAGCTGAATGTGGCCACGGGCGAGCGCAAGCTGCTCAAGCAGCAGCCGGTGATCGGCTACGACGCCGCGCGCTACGTCACCGAGCGGGTCTGGGTCAGCGCCCGCGACGGGGTCAAGGTGCCGGTGTCGCTGGTCTACAAAAAAGGCTTCAAGAAGGACGGTACCGCTGCGCTGTACCAGTACGCCTACGGCAGCTACGGCATGTCGATGGACCCGGGTTTCAACCTGCCTGTGGTGAGCCTGCTCGACCGCGGCGTGGTCTATGCGATCGCGCATATCCGTGGTGGCCAGGAAATGGGCCGCAAGTGGTACGAGGACGGCAAGTTGCTGCGCAAGCAGAACACCTTCAACGACTTCATCGACGTCACCCGTGCGCTGGTGGAGCACGGCTATGCCGCCAAGGATCGTGTCGGCGCGGCCGGTGGCAGCGCCGGTGGCCTGCTGATGGGCGCGGTGGCCAACCTGGCGCCGCAGGATTATCGGGTGCTGGTGGCGCAGGTGCCGTTCGTCGACGTGGTCACCACCATGCTCGACGCGAGTATCCCGCTGACCACCAACGAGTACGACGAGTGGGGCAATCCCGAACAAAAGGCCTACTACGACTACATGCTCAGCTATTCGCCCTATGACAACGTCCGTGCGCAGGCCTATCCGGCGTTGTTCGTCGGGACCGGGCTATGGGATTCGCAGGTGCAGTACTGGGAGCCGGCCAAGTGGGTCGCCAAGCTGCGCGACGAAAATACCGGCCAGCATCCGATCGTGTTCCGCACCAACATGGAAGCCGGTCACGGCGGCAAGTCCGGGCGCTTCCGCCGCTACCGCGAACTGGCCGAATCCTATGCATTCGT
>JAATFS010000250.1 GCA_015655035.1 Lysobacterales bacterium
GATCGTTTGCAGGCCGCGTTGCAGCGCTGAGTGCCTGCGGCGAGACCCCAAAACGACGAAGGCCCCGCATCTGCGGGGCCTTCGCTTTGAATCGACGCCGATCCTGGAAGCTGGACTCAGTCGCCCTGCTGCTTCTGCAAGTGCTCCCAACGCTCCTGGGCGTCGATGGTGCGCTCGGCGGTAAGACGGGCCTCCAGACGCTCCAGGCCGATTTCTTCGCCGCTGTCGACGCAGTAGCCGTAGTCGCCGGCTTCCAGCCGCTTGAGCGTGCTGTCGATCTTGCCGATCAGCTTGCGATAACGGTCACGGGTACGCAGTTCCAGCGAGTTCTCGGTCTCGCGGGTAGCACGCTCGGCTTCATCGCCGATGTCGCGCACTTCCTCGCGCAGGTTCTCGATGGTCTGCTTGGATTCCTCGACCAGGTCGTTGCGCCAGTGCTGCAGGCGCTGGCGGAAGTACTCCTGCTGCAGCGGACTCATGTACTCCTCGTCCCCCGCCGGCTTGTAGCCCGCAGGCAGCACAGGGCGCCACGTGGTCTCGTCGATGGCGTATTCGACCACCTTGTACTTGGTACGCGGAGCCGGGGTGGACGGCTTGGAGGTCACTGCCACGGCTACCTTGCCGACCGGACGGGTCACGGCGGGTTTGGCGGGCGGGGCGGATTTGTTGGGGGTTTTCGCTGAAGATTTCGAAACGGGCACGGGATTCTTGAGTGACGGGGTCGCAGACTTGCCTGCCGACTTCGCCGGCACGGCCACGGGGGCCGGAGCGGGAGCGGGCTTCGAAGCCTTGACCGGGACAGACTTGGCCGGAACCGGCTTGCTAGCCGATTTCGGTACGGACTTGGACGCCACCGGCTTGCTGGCGGCTGGGGTCGCCTGCTTCGCTGCCGGCTTGGCAACGGGCTTAACGACCGTCTTCACGGGCTTCGCTGTCGTTGCTGCCTTGGGGGCGACAACGTTCTTCGCGGGTGCCTTCTTGGCCACCGGTTGCTTGAGCGCCGGTTTCTTCGCCACTTTGGCGACCGGTTTCACAGCGGATGGAGCCGCCGCCTTCTTCACAACAGGCTTGGCGGTTTTCTTGGCGGCCTTGACGGCCTTGTTTGCAGTTTTTTTAGCAGCCACGAAACGCTCTTCCTTGGTTCCCCCGGGGCCCGGGAAAGCGGGCCTTTATAGCTTACCCCACCCTACCCGGCAACCCCACTCATTAAGCCAACTGGCATATCATTGGCAAGTGATCGGACGCCTGCTCATCGCCCTGCTGCGACTCTACAAGCGCTTCATCAGCCCGTTGCTGGGGCCGCGCTGCCGCTTCGTGCCCAGCTGCTCAGAGTACGCGATGACGGCTATTGCCCGTTTTGGCCCGCTGTACGGCAGCTGGCTGACTGTGCGCCGACTCGGGCGTTGCCACCCCTTTCATCCCGGTGGATTCGACCCGGTCCCTGGGACCGAGGCCTCCTCCTCTTCTTCTTGCCGCTGCACAGGAAAACATTCATGAGCCGTACCCTGATCGTCAACGCCCGCCTGGTCAACGAAGGTAAGGAGTTCGAATCCGACCTGCGGATCGAGGATGGACGGATCACCAGGATCGCCCCCCAGTTGAGCGCGCAGGCCGGCGAACAGGTGGTGGACGCGGCCGGACGCTGGGTGCTGCCCGGCATGATCGACGACCAGGTGCATTTCCGCGAACCCGGCCTGACCCACAAGGGCGACGTCGCCAGCGAGTCGGCGGCCGCCGTCGCCGGTGGCCTGACCAGTTTCATGGACATGCCCAACACCAACCCGCCCACGCTCGACGCCGCCGCGCTGCAGGCCAAGTACGACGCAGCCAACGGCCGCGCCTGGGGCAATTACGGCTTCTACCTTGGCGCCAGCAACGACAATCTGGCGGCGGTGCAGACCCTGGACCCCAAGACCGCCCCGGGTATCAAAGTGTTCATGGGCGCGTCCACCGGCAACATGCTGGTCGACAACCCGCAGACGCTGGATGCGATCTTCCGCGACGCGCCGACACCGATCATCACCCACTGCGAGGACACCCCGACCATCGATGCGACGCTGGCCGAGTTCAAGGCCAAGTACGGCGATGCACTGACCGCAGACATGCATCCGGACATCCGTTCTCGCCAGGCCTGCCTGAAATCCTCCGAACTGGCGGTATCGCTGGCGAAAAAACACGGCACCCGTCTGCACGTGCTGCACATTTCCACCGCCGACGAACTGGCGCTGTTCGAGCGCGGTCCACTGGTCGACGCCGGTGGCAAGGTACTCAAGCGCATCACCGCCGAAACCTGCATCCACTTCCTGCGCTTTGATCGCAGCGACTACGCGCGCTTGGGCAACCTGATCAAGTGCAACCCCGCAATCAAGGACGCCAACGACCGCGAAGCCTTGATCGCCGCCCTGGCCGAGGACGTGATCGACGTACTGGCCACCGACCACGCCCCGCATACCTGGGAAGAAAAGCAGAAGCCCTATGCGCAGGCGCCGTCGGGCCTTCCCCTGGTGCAGTACGCCCTGGTCGCCGCGCTGGAGCTGGTGCACGAAGGCAAGCTGCCGATCACCCGCATCGTGCAGAAGTTCGCCCACGCGCCGGCCCAGTTGTTCGATGTGGCGCAACGCGGCTTCCTGCGCGAAGGCTATTGGGCCGATCTGGCGATGGTCGACAACACGCCGTTCACGGTCCGTCGCGAGGACGTGCTGTCCAAGTGCGGCTGGTCGCCGTTCGAAGGCACCACGTTCCGCTCGCGGATCGCCTCGACCTGGGTCAATGGTGAACAGGTGTGGGACGGCCAGCGCCTGGTCGGCGCGCCGCAAGGTCAGCGCCTGGCGTTCGAGCGCTGATGCGCCGGACGTTTATGCCGGCGCTGGGAATCCTGCTGGCGCCGATGGCGATGTTGCCGGGCGCGGCGGTCGGCCAGGACGCTGTCGATACGCGCACCGCGTTCCCGGCCACTGCGTCCCAGGGCGCGCTGGTGATCGGCAAGGTGCCGCCGGGCAGTCAGGTGACCTACGCCGATCGCTCGCTGCGCGTCAGTGACTACGGCAGCGTGGTATTCGGCATCGGCCGCGATCAGGCCGGGCCGCTACAGGTACGGATAACGGGCACTGATGGCGCCACCCAGACGGTGTCGATCGCGGTAACCCCGCGCGACTGGCCGGTGGAACGGGTCAATGGCGTGCCGCCGAAAACGGTCAGCCCACCGCCCGCGATCGCCGAGCGGATCAAGCGCGAACAGGCCCAGGTCACTGCCGCGCGCAGTCGCGACGATGCCCGTACCGATTTCGCACAGGCGTTCGTGTGGCCGGTGCAGGGCCGCATCAGCGGCCGCTTCGGCAATGCGCGCGTCTACAACGGGCAACCCGGCTCCGGGCACTCTGGCATGGACATCGCGGCCCCCACCGGCACCCCCGTCAAGGCGCCGGCGGCCGGCGTGGTCACCTTCGCCGCGCCGAATCTATACCTTACCGGCGGAACCCTGCTGCTCGACCATGGCTACGGTGTCAGCTCCAATTTCCTGCATCTGTCACGCATCGACGTGAAGGTGGGCGACCGGGTCGAACAGGGCCAGATCATCGCCGCGGTGGGCGCCACCGGGCGCGCGACCGGGCCGCACCTGCATTGGGGCATGAATTGGTTCGATACCCGCGTCGACCCCCTCCTGGTGCTCGAACGAAGCTCGGGCAAGCAGTAGCGCCGCGCTCAGCGCAGATCGACATCGGCGACCTGGTCGCGGAACTCCTGCTTCGGGTCGCGGCCCAGCAGTAGCTTGATGCCGGCCAGCAGGCTGGAACCGTTCAGCCATATCTGCGCGTGATCCGGGTCCAGCCGCAGCAGGGCCAGCTTCGGATCGTCCTTGCCCTGCTCGTACCACGCGGCGACGAACGGATTCCACAGCCGGTCGATCACGTCGCGGCGCGTGTCTTCCTGCAATACACCGCTGACACTGGCGAACAGGTCATGGTTCTTGCTGGAAAAGGCGGCGATCACGCGACGGCCCTGCCCCAGCTTCTCGACCAGCGCATTGTCCTTGGCACTGAAGAACCAGATCGGTCCACCGCTGTCGCCCTCGAACTGCGCGGTCATCGGCCGGGCATGGCCATCTTCTACCCCGTCCAGTCCCAGCATCACGGTGCGGTCGGACTTCAAGGCGTTCCAGAACTTGGTTTCGAGTTCCTGCGGCTGGGTCATGACGGATGGCTCCTGCGTTGTCAGAGGCCCCAGCCTGGCGCGTGGAATGAACATCCGGCGTGAGCAAACGCCGGATCAGCGTGATCCGATCCTCACGCCCCGCCACTGGCGGCGCGCCAGCTATGCCATAGCTGCTGCAACGGCGGCGCATAGGCGCCCATGCCCGCGTGTTCACGCACCAGGCGCAACCGCGCCAGTCGCGACCACACTCGATGTGGCCGCGCCAATGCCGCCTTGGCCGGCCATTGCTGCAGCAACTGCGCGCGCCACTGCGCGACGTCGAGTTCGACCGGATGCGCCGATGCGGCTGCATGCAGACGCGCCGCCAGCCACTGCACCGCCACCGCGCGCGCGTCGTGCCGGGCCGCGCGCCCGAACAGCGCTGCCTCCACCTGCACCAGCGCTTCGGCGAATGGCTGCAGTTGCGCCAGCGCCGCATCCAGGGTCACGGGACGCTCGCGTGCGGCCTGCACGGCGGACACGTTATCAGCCAGCGTCGCCCAGGGCGCGTGTACCGGTTCCAGGAGGCGACCGAGCGGATGCCGAGACCGTTGCTCGGACCAGTCGCGCAATTCCTGCTGCCACCACGCCAGCTTCGCATCGGCCGGCAGCGGATCACCGGCGATGTTCATGATGTCCTCGAACTCCTGCAACAGCGAAAACCAGGCCAGGGTCAGCGACCGGTGCCGCTCGGGAA
>JAATFS010000259.1 GCA_015655035.1 Lysobacterales bacterium
CTGCCCGCAGAGGCGATCAGCAACGTGCAGGTGATCAGCGGCGGTGCCACTGCCTCGTGGACCAATGCCACCGGCGGCATCATGTCCTCGACCATCAAGCAGGGCAGCAACCAGTTCCAGGCCGGCTACTCGCTGTACTACACGCCACCGACCTCGAAGCTGCTCAACCCACGCTCTCGCGACACCTACAACGCCATCGGCAATTACTACAGCTACGCGTCGGCCAACAACCACACCGATCAGTCCACCGAGTACTTCTGGGCATCCGGCCCGCTGTTGCGCGACCGGATCTTCTACTACGTACTGCTGGGCGACGAGCTGCCCAGCACCCAACGCTCCTATGGCCAGACCCAGCAAGCGGTCTCCGGCACCCACAACCGGAACGCGCTGGTCAACCTGACCTGGAACATCACCGACGACCAGAGCTTCAACCTGCTGGCCCATCGCGACTGGAACAAGACCTATACCAACTATTACACGCTGCAGGAGAACTACAACCCGCGCTCGGTCGGTGACTGGTACGCCTGGAACGGCACCGAGAACGCGAGCCGGTTCCTGATCGGCAACTACCACTGGCGCATCAACGATGCGCTGTCGCTGCGGTTGATGGGCGGCTACCTCGGCTCGATCGTCAGTTCCCCATCGTCGGCCTACGAGAACGCCGAATATCCGTACGTGACGTCGGTGGACCCGGTCAGCCAGACCCAGACCAATATCGGGCGCAACAACGCCTACGAGATCTACTCTCCTTCCGATTACTGGCGCCGTGGCTACAAGGGCGACCTGACCTGGCAGGCAGGCGATCACAAGCTGGTGTTCGGCGGCGAGTTCTACAAGCACTCGCTGGCCAGCACCACGGAATCGGTACCGGCGGGCTGGTATACCTACTACGACCAGCCCAACGTAGTGCTGCCCAACGGTTCGGTGTCGCCGGCAACCGGCAAGTACGTCAGTCAATACGTCAACATCGAGGGCGGTTCGTTCCAGACCCAGAACACCGGACTGTACGTGGAGGACTACTGGCAGATCAGCGACCGGCTGATGCTGTACGGCGCATTGCGCCGGGACAGGTATACCTACAAGGACGGCACCGGCAGCGACTTCATGCGGCTGTCGATGACCTCGCCGCGACTGGGTTTCAGCTGGGACGTCAACGGCGACAGTACGCTCAAGGTCGGCGGCAGCGCCGGCAAATACACCATCCCGCTGCCTTCGTCCTTCAGCTTTGGCGTGGCCGAGCCGCGCACCACCTATACCAGCTATTACACCTACACGGGTGTGGACCCGCTGACCCAGGCGCCGACAGGGTTGTCGCAGATCGGCGAGCCGTTCGTCAGCTACAGCGGCGTTCCGTCTGCCACCTCGATCGCGGCCTCGGACATCAAGGCGCCCTACCAGTACGAAACCAGCCTGTACGTGCAGAAGCAGCTGACCCCGCAGTGGAGCGGCCAGCTCGAGGGCGGCTGGGCCGAGCTGAAGCGGGTGATCGAGGACACCTGCTATGGAACCGGCGTGGCCGCCTATGCGCAGAGCGTGGGCTACCCCGGCTACACCCAGGCCGACAGCAGTTGCTGGCTGGTCAACCCCGGCGAGGACTTCACCCTGGTGCGCGACTACGACGGCAACGGCCAGCTCGAATCGCTGCGCATCCCGGCCGCGGCACTCGGGCTGCCCAAGCCCGAGCACAAGTATTACCACCTGACCGCCACGCTCAGCCACGCCTCCACGCCTGAGGAACCCTACTTCCTCAACGTCAGCTACACCTGGGCCCGCAGCTACGGCAACACCAATGGGCTGATCGACGAAGAACGCCGCAACGGCGGCTGGATCGGCCAGACCGTGGCGTTCAACTATCCCGGCATCATGGAAGGCTCGACCGGCGACCTGGCGGGCGACATCCGCCATAGCTTGACCGTCAGCGGCACTTACGACTTCCGCAATGGCCTGTCGCTGGGCGGCGTATTCAGTGCCCACACCGGTGCGCCGACCAGTTGCCTGGGCACCTACCCGGTGACCAGCGATCCAGCCTACGACTCCGGCGCCGCCAGCCATTATTGCAACAACCTGTTGACCCACCAGGGCGGCGATCAGCGCCTGCCATTCTTCTGGGAACTGGATCTGTCGGCCGCCTACCGCTGGCACATCGGCAGCGCCAATGCCTTGAGCCTGCAGTTGAATGTGCAGAACGTGACCAACCACAAGGGCGTGGTCAACCTTGAGCAGCGCTACGACACCGGGCAGATCGATGCCAGCGGCGAACCCATCGTCAATGTCAACTACCACGCCGTGAACTTCCAGGCTCCGCGCTCGACCAGCCTGGTGCTGCGGTATCAGTTCCAGTGATGGGCACTGCCGCAGCTGCTCTTCTTCCAGCCAGCGACCGTGGCATGCGCGAATGCTGCGGTGCACCCACGCCCTGCCCGCGCGCGCTCTATGCTGATAACGTTATCAACGGGGATCATGCGACGGCTGCGGTAACGCGGCGCACGCAATCCCGCGACCCCATCGAAGGAATCATCGAATGACCTCTCTTTGCGATTTCCCCGCAGTGCCTTCGCGCTCCCTCCGCGTCCTGGGTACGGCACTGTTCGTTGCTGCGCTGCTCGGCGGCTGCGGTGATCGCCAGGCCGGCAACCTGCCTCCTTTCCCCAGTGCCGGACAGCAACCGCTGGAAGCGCCGCCGCTGTCGCTGATCCCGATGCCGGTTGAAGCCAAGCGTCTCGATGGCCGCCTCGACGTAGGCACCGCAACCGCGATATCGATCGCACCCGGCGATGCTGACGCGGCGCGCAGCGCGCGCTACCTGGCCGATCTGCTGCAACGCACGCGTGGCCTGACGCTGACGGTCAAGACCGAGGCCGAGGCCACGTCCGGCAGCATCCGCTTGCAGTTGGACCCACAGGCGCCGGTGACACAGGCCGAGGGGTATGCGCTGGACGCGGACGAGAAAGGCATGCGCATTCTCGCCCGTGACGAAAGCGGACTGTTCCATGGCGCGATCAGTGCCTTGCAACTGCTGACGCCGGACGGGAAAACCGGCGAAGTGACGGTCCCGGCGGTCGCCATCCGCGACTGGCCGCGTTTTTCCTGGCGTGGGCAACATCTGGACGTGGCCCGCCATTTCGTGGAGATCGATCAGGTCAAACAGGTGATCGATGCGATGGCCTTGCACAAGCTCAACGTACTGCACCTGCATCTGTCCGATGACCAGGGCTGGCGCGTGGAGATCAAGCGCTATCCCAAACTCACCGAAGTGGGCGCCTGGCGCACGCCGCCCGGTGCCGGCGAACAGGGTTCGCCGACCCGCGAAGGCGGCTTCTATACCCAGGACCAGATCCGCGACCTGGTGGCCTACGCCGCGCAGCGCCACATCACCATCCTCCCGGAAATCGACATGCCCGGCCACGCCCAGGCCGCAGTCGCCGCTTATCCCGAAGAGGTCGGCGTGCCCGCCGGCCAGCAGCCGCAGGTAGGCGTCAACTGGGGCATCGAACCGTGGCTGTTCGATACCGACGAACGCAGCCTCGCCTTCATCCATGGCGTGCTCGATGAACTGCTGGAATTGTTTCCCTCCAGGTTCATTCATATCGGTGGCGACGAAGCCATCAAGGACCAGTGGGAGGCCTCGCCCCAGGTGCGCGCGCAGATGCGCAAGCTGGGGGTGAAGGACGCCCATGCCATGCAGGGCTGGTTCAACGAGCAGTTGGCGCAGTACCTGACCGCCAAGGGCCGGCGCCTGATCGGCTGGGATGAAATCCTCGAAGGCGGACTGCCCGAAAGCGCCACGGTCATGTCCTGGCGCGGCATCGAGGGCGCCGTGCAGGCGGCCAAGCAGGGGCATGACGTGGTGCTGGCGGCTGCCGGCTGGATGTACCTGGACAATCTGCAGACCGCGCGCGGCGACGAGCCGGCCGGCCGCCTGTCGGTGTTGCCGCTGCAACGCGTGTACGAGCTGGACCCGGTGCCATCCGGACTCACCCCCGAGCAGGGCAAGCATGTGTTGGGAGCGCAGGGCGAACTGTGGACCGAATACGTCAAGTCGCCATGGCATATCGAACATGCGCTGTTCCCGCGCCTGGCGGCCGTGGCCGAAGTGTCGTGGTCGTCGATGCAGGCACGCGGGTGGGACGGCTTCCTGGCCCGCCTGCCATCGCAATTGGCCCGCTACCGTGCACTGGACATCGGCTACAGCGATGGCGCATTCGCCGCCGACATCGAACTGGAAGGCGGGCCCAACCCGGTGCTGGCCGGCGCGCCGGCAAAGATCAAACTCGGCAACCAGACCCAGTTTGGGCAAATCCACTACACCACCGACGGCAGCGAGCCGACCCGCAAATCGCCGCACTACGCTGCGCCCTTCGCGATCACGCTGCCTGCCACGGTCAAGGCGGCGGTGTTCGCCGACAACGGCCTGCCGCTGGCGGCAACCCGCAGCCGCAGCTTCGATCATGCCGGCTTGTTGTCCACCGACAGCCAGGGGTTGGTGAACTGCCACGACAAGGGGCCGCTGGGCCTGCGCGTGCCGCTGCTGCCGGACCTGGATGCGCGCGACACGCCGGTCTACAACGTCAACGTGTTCAGTTCGTGCTGGATCTATCCGCAGATCCGACTGGATGGGGTGAACACGATCCGCGTGGACGCCGCACGGCTGGCCCGCAACTACGGACTGGCGCACGAGCAATCCAAGGTGCACCAGTATCCGGCCACTACGCCGGGCGGCGAGCTGGAAGTACTGGACGGCTGCGATGGTGAACGCCTGGCCTCGGTGCCGCTGCCGGCCGGCGACACCCTGGGCGAGCGATTCCCGCTGCAAGCCACGCTGCCCGCACGTACCGGCGTCCATGACCTGTGCCTGCGCTTCACCGCGCCGATCACCGGCCCGCTGTACGCCATCGGCGCCGTTCACCTCATCGACATTGCCGCGCAGACGCCTCCGGCGCAGCGCTGATCCAAGCAAGGAGATTCAACCCATGCCCGTATTCGATCGCCCTCGTTTCCACATCGACCATGCCGTGCGGCGGAGCTATGCCACAACGCTGACGGCTACCCTGTTGGGGCTGGCCCTGGCGATGCCGGCGGTTGCCGCCGCGCCGTCGTCGCTATCGCTGGACAGCGGCTGGCAACTGCGATTGGTCCCGGGGCAGGCGCAAGCCGACCAGCACCCGCAGGCCGCGAAATGGCTGCCGGCGCAGGTGCCGGGTTCGGTGCAGAGCGACCTGATCCAGGCCGGCCTGGTGGCCGACCCCTTCCTCCGCGACAACGAGCAGAAGATCCAGTGGGTGGGCCTGAGCGACTGGGAATACCAGAGCACCGTCAACGTCGATGCCGCACTGTTGGCACGCGAGCATGTGGAACTGCTGTTCGACGGGCTGGATACGCTGGCCGAGGTGAAGCTCAACGGCCACCCCATCCTGACGGCCGACAACATGTTCCGGCGCTGGCGAGTGGACGTGAAGCCCTGGCTCAAGCAGGGCCAGAACGTTCTGAGCATCACCTTCCGCTCGCCGGTGGAAGCCATGCGCCCCTGGCTGGCCAAGCAGGCCTATGGGCTGCCGGGAGCCTACGACTCGGCCTTCGGTGACGAACCGGCCGGACGCAACAGCTCCATCTATGTGCGCAAGGCCCCTTATCAGTTCAGTTGGGACTGGGGTCCGCGCATCATCAACGCCGGCATCTGGAAAGAGGTGGCACTCCAGGCCTGGGACGAGACCCGGGTCGACGACCTGTACGTCGCCCAGCGTCGCGTGGATGCCGATGCGGCTCAGCTGGATGCGCAGCTCACAGTGGAGGCCGACCACAGCGGCCCGGTGCGGGTCGATGTCCAGGTCCTGGATCCCGACGGCCAACCAGTCGCGCAGCTGAGCCAGCAGCGCACCGTCGATGCGGGCAGCAATCGCATCGACCTGCCGCTGCGCATCACCAAGCCGCGGCGCTGGTATCCGGTTGGCTATGGCGCGCAGGATCGCTATACGGTCGTGGCCTCCCTCCATGGCGCCGACGGCGACACCCAGCAGTTGCGCCGCGTGATCGGCCTGCGCACGGTGGAGATACGGCGGGAGAAGGACCAATGGGGCAGGAGCATGGCCTTCGTGGTCAACGGCATCCCGGTGTTCATCAAGGGCGCCAACCTGATTCCGCTGGACAGCTTCCCCAGCCGCGTCACCGAAGCCACCATGCGCCGCACGCTGGAAGACGCGCGCGACGCCAACATGAACATGCTGCGCATGTGGGGCGGCGGCCACTACCAGGACCAGCGCTTCTACGACCTGGCCGACGCAATGGGCATCATGATCTGGCAGGACTTCATGTTCGGTGGCGCGATTCCGCCGTATGACGTGGCCTTCCGTGAGAACGTGCGCGCCGAAGCCAACGAGCAGGTCGTAAGGCTGCGCAATCACCCCAGCATCGTGCTGTGGTGCGGCAACAACGAAATACAGACCGGCTGGGAGAACTGGGGGGACGCCGAGAAGATCCGGAAAGTGGCGGGCGACAAGGAAATCAGCCGGATCGAGATGGGCATGACCACGCTGTTCGGCAGCGTGTTGCGCGATGCGGTATCACTCAATTCGCCGGGTACGCCGTATTGGGCCACCTCGCCGGGTACCGACTTCGATGGTCCGGCCGACCAGCTCGACGATGGCGACATGCATTACTGGAAGGTATGGGGCGGCCCGGCGCTGCCGGTCACCGAGTATCTCAACGTGACACCGCGCTTCATGTCCGAATACGGGCTGCAGTCGTTCCCGGACATGCGCACGATTCGCGCCTTCGCCGAACCTGGCGACCTGGATCCGGAGTCGCCGGTAATGCGCGCGCATCAAAAATTCGACAAGGGCAATGGCAACAAGCGGCTGCTGCTGTACATCCGCCGCGAATTCGGCGAGCCCAAGGATTTCGAGAGCTTCGTCTACCTGAGCCAGCTGATGCAGGCCGAGGGCATCGCGCTGGCCGCCACCCACCATCGCGCTTCGCGTCCGCGCACGATGGGCACGCTGTACTGGCAGCTCAACGATGTCTGGCCGGGTGCATCGTGGTCCAGCGTGGACTACTACGGCCGCTGGAAGGCGCTGCATTACCACGCACGCCGGTTCTTCGCCCCCGAGCTGATCTCCGCGCTGCGCAACGACAAGGGCCAGACCCAGGTATCGCTGGTGTCCGACCGCACCACGCCGTTGGCTGCGCGCTGGCGCATGCGGCTGTTGGACGTGGACGGCAAGCGCTTGAGCCAGAGCGAGAAGGCCGCCACGCTGGCGCCGCTGAGCAGCCTGAGCGTGGGCGACTTCAGCGACGCGCAGCTGTTGAAGGGGGCCGATCCCAAGCGCACGTTCGCGGTATTCGAACTGCTGGACGGCGAACGCGTGTTGTCGCGCAACCTGGTGTTCTTCGCACCCGCCAAGCAACTGGCGTTGCCGCAGCCACGGATCGACAGCCAATGGCAAGCCGATGGCGACGGCTACACGCTGACCTTGAGCAGCGACGTGCTGGCGCGCGAGGTGTGGCTGTCGCTCGGCGACCTGGATGCACAGGTGTCCGACAATGCGTTCGACCTGCTGCCGGGCGAGCCGCTGAAGGTCCATGTGCGCAGCAAGGCCACGCTGGACCAGCTGCGTACCGCGCTGCAGCTGCGCGAGCTGGCAGGAACCCTGGCCGGCGCGCCGGCCGAGCCGGCGGAGGTCAAGTGACCCGATGAATGCTTCCACCCAAGCCATGCATTTTCCTTGTCCCGCCACGCGCGGGAAGCTACCCGAAGCGCGCATCAGGGCCGCCCTGGCGCTTGCGCTGATCGGCAGCATTGCCGGCTTCTCCATCGCCCATGCCGACGATGCCGAAGACCGTGCCACCGCGCTGGTGGCGAAGATGACGCGCGCAGAGAAAATCGCGCAGGCGATGAACGACGCGCCGGCCATCCCGCGCCTGGGCGTACCCGCCTACGAATGGTGGAGTGAAGGCCTGCACGGCATCGCGCGCAACGGTTATGCCACGGTGTTCCCACAGGCGATCGGGCTGGCCGCGACCTGGAACGTGCCGCTGTTGCAGCAGGTGGGCGACGTGGTGTCCACCGAGGCCCGCGCCAAGTTCAATCTGGCCGGCGGTCCCGGCAAGGACCACAAGCGCTACGAAGGGCTGACCATCTGGTCGCCCAACATCAACATCTTCCGCGACCCGCGCTGGGGCCGTGGCATGGAGACCTACGGCGAGGATCCCTACCTCACCGGGCAACTGGCGGTCGGCTTCATCCGTGGCCTGCAAGGCAACGATCCCGCGCATCCGCGCACCATCGCCACGCCCAAGCACCTGGCCGCGCATAGCGGCCCGGAGCCGGGCCGCCACGGCTTCGATGTGGACGTGTCGCCGCGCGACCTGGAAGCGACCTATACCCCGGCCTTCCGCGCCGCCATCATCGATGGCCAGGCCGGCTCGCTGATGTGCGCCTACAACTCGCTGCACGGTACCCCGGCCTGCGCCTCGGATGCCTTGCTAAACCAGCGCCTGCGCGGCGACTGGGGCTTCAAGGGCTTCGTCGTCTCCGACTGCGACGCGGTCGACGACATGACCCAGTTCCATTATTTCCGTCCCGACAATGCCGGCTCGGCGGCGGCCTCGCTGAAAGCGGGGCACGACCTCAACTGCGGCTTCGCCTACGGCCAGCTCGGCGTCGCACTGGATCGCGGCGAAGCCGATGAAGGCCTGCTCGACCGTTCGCTGGTACGGCTGTTCGCCGCACGCTACCGGCTGGGCGAACTCGATGCCGGGCGCAAGGACCCTTACGCCCGGCTCGGCGCGGGCGACATCGACAACACCCGCCAGCGCGCGCTTGCGTTGCAGGCAGCGCTGCAATCGATCGTACTGCTCAAGAACGACAACGCCGCATTGCCAATCAAGCCAGGCACCCGGCTGGCGGTAATCGGCCCCAATGCCGATGCATTGCAGGCACTGGAAGCCAACTACCAGGGCACCTCCGCCGCACCGGTAACGCCGCTACAGGGCCTGCGCCGCCAGTTCGGCGCCGCTCGGGTGAGCTACGCGCAAGGCGCGCCACTGGCTGCCGGGATACCGGCGATGATCCCCGAAACCGCTTTGCGCAGCGGCGGCAAGCCCGGCCTGCGGGGCGAATATTTCGGCGACGTCGAGCTGCAGGGTTCGCCGCGCAGCGTGCGCCAGGACCGTGTGATCAATTTCAACTGGGACCGCGTCGCACCCGCCGAAAAAGTGGACAAGGACCGCTACGCGGTGCGCTGGAGCGGCGAACTTCTGCCGCCCAGCGCGGGCGACTACACCCTGGCGATACGCGTGGCGCGTTGCTTCGACTGTGCCGGGCACGACCCGGTGCGGCTGTACATCGATGATCAACTGGTCGTCGCCGGCAATGCCGAGGACAAGCACGTGCCGGCCGGCATGCACAACGCCGATGGCCGCAATGTCGAGACGGTGCTGCATTTCGACGATACCCGTCCGCGCCGCATCCGCCTGGAGCTGGAACATCGCGGACAGGACCAGGGAGTGCGCCTGGAATGGCTGCCGCCGCCGGCCGCGCAGCTGGCCGAGGCCGAACGCGTCGTCGCGCAGGCCGAGGCGGTGGTCGCGTTCGTCGGCTTGTCGCCGGATGTGGAAGGCGAGGAACTGAAGATCGACGTACCCGGCTTCGATGGCGGCGACCGCAACGACATCGGCCTGCCCGCCCCGCAACAGGCGCTGCTCGAACGCGCCAAGGCCAGCGGCAAGCCCTTGGTGGTGGTACTGATGAGCGGCAGCGCCGTGGCCTTGAATTGGGCCAAGCAGCATGCCGATGCGATCGTCAGCGCGTGGTATCCAGGGCAGTCCGGCGGCGAGGCGATCGCGCAGGTGCTGGCTGGCGACTACAACCCCGGCGGGCGCCTGCCGGTGACCTTCTACCGTTCCACCAAGGACCTGCCCGCCTACGTCAGCTACGACATGAAGGGGCGCACCTATCGCTACTTCAAGGGCGAGCCGCTGTTCGCATTCGGCCACGGGCTGAGCTACACCACCTTCGGCTACGACATACCGCGCCTGTCTGCGTCGGTATTGAAGGCCGGCGACACGCTGACGGTCTCCACCCAGGTGCGCAACACCGGCCCCCGCGCCGGCGACGAGGTGGTGCAGGTGTATCTGCAATATCCGCAGCGCCCGCAATCGCCGTTGCGCTCGCTGGTCGGTTTCCAGCGCGTCAGCCTGCAACCCGGCGAGTCGCGGGAGCTGCGTTTCGAGCTGGATCCCCGGCAACTGAGCGATGTCGATCGCACCGGGCTGCGCGCGGTGGAGGCCGGCGACTACCGCCTGTTCGTCGGCGGCGGCCAGCCAGGCACCGGCGTTGCCGGTGGCGAAGCCGCGTTCTCGATCCAGGGCCGCGCGCCGCTGCCACGATAGACCGGCGCACGCGCGCGGCCGCGGCGGCTCAGGACCGCCCGCCGCTGCCAGCGCAGGACCGCCCCCTTAGATCCAAGGAGTTCCACCATGCCCACCCGCCGCGATGTCCTCCAGTTCGCCGCCGCCGGCCTGCTTGCCGGCACGCTGCCGGCGTTTGCCGCGCCGACATCGACCTTCACCAGCAAGCGTCCTCCGCAGCATCAGCGCCGCTTCGTCAGCGCATCCGTGGAAAAGCATCTGCGCCGCATCAAGGCCGATATCGGCGACCCGCAGCTGGCGTGGCTGTTCGAGAACTGCTACCCCAATACGCTGGATACCACCGTCCAGAGCGGCACCCGCAATGGCAAGCCCGATACCTTCGTCATCACCGGCGACATCGAGGCGATGTGGCTGCGCGACTCCTCCGCCCAGGTGCATCCCTACATCCCGCTGGCCAGCCGCGATCCCGAGTTGCGCCGGATGTTCCATGGCCTGATCCAGCGCCAGGCGGTCTGCATCCAGCTCGACCCCTATGCCAACGCGTTCCTGCCCGACGGCCAGACCAAGCGGCTGAAGTGGTCGGTCAACGACATCACCGAAATGAAGCCCGGCGTCGGCGAGCGCAAGTGGGAAGTCGATTCACTGTGCTACCCGATCCGGCTGGCGCACGAATACTGGCGCGCCACCGGCGACACCGCGCCGTTCGACAACCACTGGCGCCAGGCCATGCACGTGGTGCTGCGTACCTTCCGCGAACAGCAGCGCAAGCATGATCGCGGGCCGTACGTATTCCAGCGCCCCTCGCCGCTGGCGACCGAGACCCTGGTGCTGGAAGGCTACGGCCAACCCACCCTGCCCAACGGCATGATCCATTCGATGTTCCGCCCGTCCGACGACGCCTGCGTGTATCCGCTGTTCGTGCCGGCCAACCTGTTCGCAGTGGCTTCGCTGCGCCAGTTGGCGACGATGAGCGCCGCCATCCACCAAGACCAGGCGTTCGCCGACGAGTGCACCGCCCTGGCCGAAGAGGTCGAAACCGCGACCCGGCGCTTTGGCCAGCAGCGCGACAGCGATGGCCAGGCGTACTGGGCCTACGAGGTGGACGGCTACGGCAACCAGCTGTTCATGGACGACGCCAACGCGCCGGGCCTGCTCAGCCTGGCCTACCTGGGCTGCTGCGACCGCAACGACCCGGTGTTCCAGCGTACCCGCCAGTTGGTGTGGAGTGCGCGCAACCCGTATTTCTTCCGTGGCAGCGCGGCCGAAGGGGTGGGCGGCCCGCATGCCGGCCTGCGCATGATCTGGCCGATGTCGATCATCCAGTACGCACTGTCCAGCGACGACGACGCACAGATCCGCCAGTGCCTGCAATGGCTGAAGACCACCCACGCCGGCACCGGCTTCATCCATGAGGCATTCGACCAGGACAACCCAGGCAAATTCACCCGCGACTGGTTCGCCTGGGCCAATACCTTGTTCGGCGAACTGATCATCGACCTGCACCAGCGCAAGCCGCATCTGCTGCGCGGCTGATCCACGCCGCGCAAACCCCATAGGCATCCAACGCACGACGCGACTCTAGGACATCAAATGGCTACACGACGCGGTTTCCTGCAGGGCGCCATCGCCCTTGCCCTGTTTGGCGGCACCGGCATGGCCAACCTGGCGCGTGCCCGCGCCGGCCAGTACGCATTGCCCGCAGACACGCGTGCGCGCGCCGAGCTTACCCGCGATGTCGATGTATTCATCGGCACTGGCGGTCATGGCCACACCTTTCCCGGTGCCACGCTGCCGTTCGGCATGGTGCAGCTGAGTCCGGACACCTACAACGCGGTCTGGGACGCATGCTCCGGCTATCACGCCTCCGATCGCTCTATCATGGGGTTCTCGCATACGCATCTATCCGGCACCGGCATCGGCGACATGCTGGATTTCCTGGTGGTGCCGGCCACCGGCGAGGTGAAGCTGGTGCCCGGCCCGCTCGACGATCCCGATGCCGGCTACCGCTCGCGCTACGACCCCGCCGACGAGGCGGCCTCGCCGGGCTACTACCGGGTGCGCCTCAAGGACAGCGGCGTGCATGCCGAGCTGACCGCGACCGCCCGCGCCGGCCTGCATCGCTACCACTTCCCCAAGGATCAGCCCGGCCACCTGCTGCTGGACCTGTGCCATGGCATGCAGGACCGCCCCGATGTGCCCACCCGGGTTAGCGACGCGCAGCTGCGCATCGTCGACGCGCAAACGCTCACCGGTGGCCGCCGCGTCCACCAATGGGCCAAGGGCCGGCATATCTATTTCGCGATGCGGTTGTCGCGCCCGTTCGCCACCGCACAGCTGTACAGCGACGACCAGCCACTGGCGGCGTCCGCACGCCAGGCCGATGGCCAGCACCTCAAGCTTGCGCTGCACTACCCCGATGCCGGCGCCGCGCCGCTGCTGGTCAAGGTCGGCATTTCCGCCGTCAGCGCCGACAACGCACTGGCCAACCTGGATGCCGAGCTGGCGGACTTCGACTTCGCCCGTGTGCATGCCGAAGCCGTGGCCGCCTGGGAAAAGGAACTGGCACGGGTACGCATCGACAGCGACGACGACGCGCAACGGCGCATTTTCTACACCGGCCTGTATCACAGCCTGCTGGCGCCGACGCTGTTCAGCGACAGCGATGGTCGCTATCGCGGCATGGACCTGCAGATACACCAGCTACCCGCCCACCAGCACAACTACAGCAGCTATTCACTGTGGGACACCTATCGCGCCCTGCATCCACTGCTGACCCTGGTCCAGCCCGAGCGCGTGCCGGACCTGGTGCAATGCCTGGTACGTGGCGCCAACGAATGTCCCGACGGCGTCGGCATCTGGCCGCTGCAAGGCGTGGAA
>JAATFS010000248.1 GCA_015655035.1 Lysobacterales bacterium
GACGCCAAGTCCGGTGAACAGCTTTCGCCCGATGGGCGCCACGCCATCTTGGCGCAGAACTGGAGCAGTTCCTCCCAGCTCACGAACTGAAGCCTGGTGACCCCGGCCCGATTCGAACGGGCGACCTTCCCCTTAGGAGGGGGACGCTCTATCCAGCTGAGCTACGGGGCCAAGGTCGCCATTGTCGCATGATCGTTGCGATTGCCAAGCCTGCACCGGCCAGCACGACGGGCTCTGCTAAAATCGGCGGCTATCCTCGCGCAGCGCCCCACCTGCGGGATGCCCACTGCCGTACCGACTCTGGAGATTCCATGTCCGCCGACCTGCTCGAGGCGCTCGACCTCGCCGCTACCAATTCCGGCACCTATCTCGGCGGCGGCCGCTGGTCGCACGCAACCGGCGCCGGGCTGCTGAAGCCGCTCAATCCGACCACCAACGAGGTCATCGCCGAGGTCCACGCCACCACGATCGAGGACTACGAGGCCGTGATCGCCCGCGCCCAGGATGCCTTCAAGACTTGGCGCAGCACCCCTGCCCCGCGCCGTGGCGAGGCCGTGCGCCTGTGCGGGGAGGCGTTGCGCAGGCACAAGGATGCACTGGGCTCGCTGGTGGCGCTGGAAATGGGCAAGAGCAAGCCCGAAGGCGATGGCGAAGTGCAGGAGATGATCGACATCGCCGATTTCGCGGTCGGCCAGAGCCGCATGCTCTACGGCTACACCCTGCATTCGGAGCGCCCTGGCCACCGCATGTACGAGCAGTACCAGCCGCTCGGCCTGGTCGGCATCATCAGCGCCTTCAATTTCCCGGTCGCGGTGTGGAGCTGGAATGCGTTCCTGGCGGCGATCTGCGGCGACATCTGCATCTGGAAGCCCTCCAACAAGACGCCGTTGACCGCGCTGGCGACCCTGAAGATCTGCAACGCGGCGTTGCAGGATGGCGGGTTCCCCGATCTCTTCTTCCTGATCAACGATGCCGGCACCGAACTGTCCGAGCGCCTGGTCGACGACACCAGGGTGCCGCTGATCAGCTTCACCGGCTCCACCCAGGTCGGTCGCGACGTCGCCGCGAAGGTCGCGCGCCGGCTCGGCCGCAGCCTGCTGGAGCTCGGCGGCAACAACGCGATCATCCTCGACGAAAGCGCCGAGCTGAAGCTGGCCATCCCTGGCATCGTGTTCGGCGCGGTCGGCACTGCCGGGCAGCGCTGCACCAGTACGCGCCGGCTGATCGTGCATGCGTCCATCTATGACACTGTGCTGGCCACGCTGATCAAGGCGTACAAGCAGGTCGAGGGCAAGATCGGCGATCCTACCGACCCGGCCAACCTAATGGGCCCGCTCAACAGCCGCGTTGCGGTCGAACAGTTCCTGGAATCGATCGAGCAGGCCAAGGCGGCCGGCGGTAGGGTCGAGACCGGTGGCACCGCGCTCGATCGCCCGGGCAACTTCGTACTGCCGGCGATCGTCACCGGGTTGAAGAACAGCGACCCGGTGGTACAGCACGAGACCTTCGCCCCGATCCTGTACGTGATGAAGTATTCCACGCTGGACGAGGCGATCGCGCTGCAGAACGGCGTGCCTCAGGGGCTGTCATCAGCAATCTTCACGCAGAACCTGAAGGCGGCCGAGACCTTCCTGTCGGCAGCCGGCAGCGACTGTGGCATCGCCAACGTCAATATCGGTACCTCGGGCGCGGAGATCGGCGGCGCGTTCGGTGGCGAGAAGGACACCGGCGGCGGCCGCGAATCCGGTTCCGATGCGTGGAAGGTGTACATGCGGCGCCAGACCAACACCATCAACTACTCCGACGCGCTGCCGCTGGCCCAGGGCATCAAGTTCGAACTCTAGATCGCCGTCGGCGCAGTTCCGAGCGCGCTACATCTGGGATAATCCGATCGCAACGTTCGCCCGTTCCCTTTCGCGCCGGCTCCCCGGATGGCGGCGCCACAGACAGGAGTGTCATCGATGAACAGCGTCCGTCAAACCAGTACTCTCGCCATCGTCAGCCTGGTGTCCGGCATCCTCGGCTGGACCCTGCTGCCGTTCCTCGGCAGCATTGCCGCGATCATCACCGGCCACCTGGCGCGTAGCGAGATTCGCGCGCATCCGGAACGCTTGGAAGGCGATGGCCTGGCGCTGGCCGGCCTGGTCATGGGCTGGCTATCGGTGGCGCTGTGGGTGCTCGGCATCCTCGTCTTCGTGCTGTTCTTCGGCGGGTTGGCGTGGCTGGCCCAGCTGCAGTCGTGACCCCCATGAACCTGTCATCCCAACAACGTTTCAGCGACCGTGTCGCGGATTACGTTCGCTATCGTCCAGGCTATCCGCCACAACTGCTGGAATGGGTGGGCGGCGAGCTGGGCGTGGCAACGACTGAGCCGGTGGCCGACATCGGTGCCGGCACCGGCATTTCCACCCGCATGCTGCTGGAGGGCGGCTATGCGGTGGTCGCTGTCGAGCCGAACCCGGCAATGCGCGCTGCCGCCGAACAGGCGCTGGCGCACTACCCCGGCTTCCGCGCGGTGAATGGAACTGCCGAAGCCACCACGCTCGCCGATGCCAGCATTGGCCTGGTGTCTGCAGCGCAGGCCTTTCATTGGTTCGACATGGATGCGGTGCGCCGCGAATGGGCGCGGTTGTTGAAGCCCGGCGGGCTGGCCCTGGTGTACTGGAACTCGCGCTTGCTCGACAGCACGCCGTTCATGCGGGGCTACGAGCAGTTGCTGCTGGACTACGGCACCGACTATACCGCCGTGGCCGAGCGCTACCAGGACGATGCAACGATGCAGCGATGGTTCGGCAGCGGCTTCCGCGCGATGGCCAGCTTTCCCAACGTGCAGCGCCTGGACCTGGACGCACTGCGTGGCCGCTTGCTGTCCTCGTCCTACGCGCCATTGGCCGGCCACCCTCGCCATGCGCCGATGCTAGACGCGCTGCGCGTGCTGTTCGAACAGCACGCGCACGCTGGCCAGATC
>JAATFS010000243.1 GCA_015655035.1 Lysobacterales bacterium
GTCCAGCGAATCGGTCCAGGTGTCCAGGTAGCCGGTGCGCAGGCGCATGTCGATGCTGCTCTTGCGGCATTCCACCGCCAGGCAGGATGCGCCGGCCATCACGGCGGCCAGCGGCTGTGCGCCACCCATGCCACCCAGGCCACCGGTGAACAGCCAGCGCCCGGACAGGTCGCCAGCGTAGTGCTGGCGCCCCATCTCCACGAAGGTCTCGTAGGTGCCCTGCACGATGCCCTGCGCGCCGATGTAGATCCAGCTGCCGGCGGTCATCTGGCCATACATCGCCAGGCCTTTGCGGTCGAGTTCGTTGAAGTGGTCCCAGGTGGCCCAGCGCGGCACCAGGTTGGAATTGGCGATCAATACGCGTGGTGCGTCGGCGTGGGTGCGGAATACGCCGACCGGCTTGCCCGACTGCACCAGCAGGGTCTGGTCGTCGTCCAGGCGCTTGAGGGTTTCCACGATCTTGTCGAACGACTCCCAGTCGCGCGCGGCGCGGCCGATACCGCCGTAGACCACCAGCTCTTCGGGGCGCTCGGCCACGTCCGGATCCAGGTTGTTCATCAGCATGCGCAGCGGCGCTTCGGTGAGCCAGCTTTTCGCAATGAGTGCGGTGCCGGTGGGGGGCTTGATGACGCGGTCGGGGGCGTGGCGGGTCATGCGGGTTTCCTTTTCGGTGCATCGGCCGATACAGGGGCGTGGGCGAAATCGATACAGGCGGTCAGCACCTGCAACAGCAGCGCGCGCAGCGGTGAGGCGTAGCCGGGTTGCCAGGGCGGTGGCCAGTTGTCGGGGGTGACCGTTTCCGGCTCGGGCATGTAGCCACGGCACGCCAGTTCCATTTGCAGGCTGTGCACGCCGTTATCGGGATCGGCATGATGCCGGGTGATCCAGCCGCCCTTGAAGCGCCCATTGCGCACATGGCCCAGGCCGCTGCCGGCACAAATGCGTTCCACCGCGTCGGTCAGTGCGTTGGCGCAGCTGGTATCGCCGTTGCTGCCGAGGTTGAACTGCGGCAGTTCGCCGTCGAACAGGTGCGGGATACGCGAGCGGATCGAGTGCGCGTCGTACACCACGACCTTGGGATGCAGGGTGCGCAGGCGTGCGATCTCGCTGGCGAGCGCGGCATGGTACGGCGCGAACCAGATCGCGCGGCGGCGTTCGATCTCGGCCGCGTCCGGGGCAAGGCACTCGCGGTACAGCGGTTGGTCGTCGAAGCTGGTGAGTGGGCACAGCCCGGTGGTGTTCTGGCCCGGGTACAGCGAAACCCCGTTGGGGTCGCGATTGACGTCGATCACCGAGCGCGAGATCGAGGTGCGCAGCGTGGTCGCGCCCAGGGCCTGGACGAAGTCGTACAGCTGATGCACCCACCAGTCGGCATCGCGGCGTGCCAGCCATGGCGAGACGAAGCGATCGGCGAGTTCCGGCGGCAGGTCGGTACCGGTATGCGGGAAGCTGACGATCAACGGCGCATCGCCGCGATGGATCTCCAGCCAGTCGGGCAGGGCGGTCATGGGCGATGCGCCACGAGGTGTGCAGGCGCAAGGTTGGCGTGGCGGCTCTGCCCCACGTCGCGTCGCAAATGATTCATGCCTCCATCTCTACGCCAGGCAGCGGCATGGCCACCGCCGCCACCAATGCCCGCGAACGCACCAGGTGCGTTGCCGCCAGCAGGTCCGGATGGAAATACCGATCGTCCTGCAGCGTCGGCACCTGCTCGCGCAACAACGTGCGGGCCGCTTCCAGCGCAGCGCTGGACTTCAGCGGCGCGTGGAAATCGCAGCCTTGCGCGGCGGCCAGCAGCTCGATGCCGATCACGTTGGCGGCGTTATCGGCCATCCCCAGCAGCCGGCGCGCACCATGCGCGGCCATCGATACGTGGTCTTCCTGGTTGGCCGAAGTGGGAATCGAATCGACGCTTGCCGGATAGGCACGCTGCTTGTTCTCCGACACCAGCGCGGCGGCGGTGACCTGCGGGATCATGAAACCGGAATTGAGGCCGGGCCTTGGGGTCAGGAAGGCGGGCAGTCCGGACAACGCCGGATCCACCAGCATCGCGGTGCGGCGTTCGCTGATCGAGCCGATCTCGCAGATCGCCAGCGCCAGCATGTCGGCGGCGAAAGCCACTGGCTCGGCGTGGAAATTGCCTCCGGACAACGCTTCGCCGGTGTCGGTGAATACCAGCGGATTGTCCGATACGCCGTTGGCTTCGGTCTCCAGCGTGCACGCGGCCTGGCGCATCACATCGAGCGCGGCGCCCATCACCTGCGGCTGGCAGCGCAGGCAATACGGATCCTGCACCCGCATGTCGCCTTCGCGATGCGATTCGCGGATCGCCGAGCCGGCCATCAGCTCGCGTAGCAATGCGGCCACCGTGATCTGCCCCGGCTGCCGGCGCAGTGCATGGATACGAGGATCGAACGGGGTATCCGAACCCTTGGCCGCTTCGGTCGAGAGCGCGCCTGCGACCAGCGCGGTCTGAAACACCTGTTCGATCTCGAACAAACCGGCGAGCGCGTAGGCGGTGGAGAACTGCGTGCCGTTGAGCAATGCCAGCCCTTCCTTGGCTCCGAGCGTCAGCGGCGCCAGTCCACAACGAGCCAGCGCGGCGGTCGCCGGCAGGCGGTCGTCGCCGACAAAGGCTTCGCCCACGCCGATCATCACGGCGGCCATGTGCGATAGCGGCGCCAGGTCGCCGGAAGCGCCGACCGAACCCTGGCACGGCACCACCGGCAGCAGGTCGTATTGCAGCATCGCTTCGAGCAGTGCCAGTGTCTGCGGCTGCACACCGGAGGCGCCCTGCGCCAGGCTGGCCAGCTTGAGCGCCAGCATCAGCCGCACCACTGGGCGTGGCATCGGCTCGCCGACGCCGGCGGCATGCGACAGCACGATGTTGCGCTGGAGAGTTTCCAGGTCGTGGTGGGCGATGCGTACGCTGGCCAGCTTGCCGAATCCGGTGTTGATGCCATACACCGGCTCGCCCCGGGCCACGATCGCCGCCACGGTCTGCGCGCTGCGCAGCACCGCGTCGGCGGCCGCCGGGTCCAGCCGCAGCGCGGCGCCGCGATAGATCGCGCGCCACTGGGCCAGGCTGACCGCGCCGGGGCGCAGGAGGATCTCGCTCATGTATATCTCCAGAAAGTGTTCATTGCCCGTGCCATACGCGGCGGTGCAACGGATTGAAGCCCATGCGGTAGACCAGGTCGGCGGGCGCGTCGATGTCCCAGATCGCCAGGTCGCACACCATGCCCGCGCGCAGTCGGCCGATATCGGCGTGTCGTCCGAGCGCACGTGCGGCTTCGCGGGTGAATCCGGAAATGCATTCAGCCACGGTCATGCGGAACAGCGTGGCGGCCATGTTCATCGCCAGCAGCGGGCTGGTCAGTGGCGAGGTGCCCGGATTGCAGTCGGTGGCAAGCGCCAGCGGCACCCCGGCCGCGCGCAATGCCGCGAGCGGCGGCACCAAAGTGTCGCGGGTGAAGTAGAACGCGCCCGGCAGCAGCACGGCGACGGTACCCGCAGCGGCCATCGCCGCAACGCCGTCCGCATCGAGATGTTCGATATGGTCGGCCGAGAGCGCGCCATGGCGCGCGGCCAGTGCGGCGCCGTGCTGGTTGGACAGCTGCTCGGCGTGGATCTTGAGCTTCAGCTCATGCGCCTTGGCCGCCACGAACACCTGCTCGGCCTGGGCCGGCGAGAACGCGATGTTCTCGCAGAACACGTCCACTGCCTCGGCCAGTTGCTGCGCGGCGACCTGCGGAATCATGCGCTGGCACACCTCGTCTATATAGGCTTGCGCGTCGGTGCCGGGGGGGATCGCATGTGCGCCAAGAAAGGTCGCGACCACGGCGACGTCGCGCAACTGCCCCAGTTGCCGCGCCACCCGCAGCTGTTTGATCTCGTCGTGCAGGTTCAGGCCATAGCCGGACTTGATCTCGATCGTGGTGACGCCCTCGGCCAGCATCGCGTCCAGTCGCGGCAGGCTCGCCGCGATCAGCGCCGCATCGTCGGCCGCGCGGGTCGCGCTGACCGTGGCGACGATGCCGCCGCCGGCACGGGCGATGTCGGCGTAGCTGGTGCCTCGCAGGCGCTGCTCGAACTCGCCGGCGCGATTGCCGGCGTAGACCAGATGGGTGTGGCAATCGATCAGGCCGGGGCTGATCCAGCGGCCGCCGCAATCGATCTGGTGCACGGGCGTCAGCGACGGTAGCGCAGCGGCAGGGCCGGCGTAGCAGATGCGACCGTCCTGGCAAGCGAGGGCACCGTCGCGGATCTCGCCCAGGCCGTCGTCGTTGCCGTCGAGCGTCATCAGGTGGGCGTTGTACCAGAGCGTGTCGCAGGGCGAGGACGTCATCAGGATAGGCAACGAATGATTTGTATATACAATAACTACCAAGGCGCGAAGGTGTCCAGCCAAAAACCGCAGGAGGGAGATGCATGCATTTCTGGATCGAGCAGGCCCTGCTGCCGCAGGGGTGGCGACGTGGAGTGCGGGTCGGCATAGCCGGTGCGCGTATCGTCGAGGTGGCCGAGCAGGTGCCGGCGCAATCCGGCGATCAGCGCTTGGCGATCGGGGTGCCTGGACTGGGCAATCTGCACAGCCATGCCTTCCAGCGCGGCATGGCCGGCCTCACCGAGGTTGGCGGCCGCAGCGGCGATAGCTTCTGGAGCTGGCGCGAGCTGATGTACCACTTTCTCGAACGGATCGATCCGGACGGCTTCCAGGCCATCGCGGCGCAGGCCTATGTCGAGATGCTCGAATCCGGCTTCACCCGCGTCGGCGAATTCCACTACCTGCACCATGCCGCCGATGGCTCGGCCTATGCGGATCCTGCGGAGATGGCGGGGCGCGTGGCGGCGGCGGCGCAGGCCAGCGGCATCGGCCTGACCTTGCTCCCGGTGTTCTACGCGCACGCCGATTTCGGTGGTGCGGCGCCCAACCCGTCGCAGCGGCGCCTGCTGCACGATGTCGATGGTTTCGCGGGATTGCTCGATGCCAGTGCCGCCGCGCTGCGACCACTGGAAGATGCCGTACTGGGGCTGGCCCCGCATAGCCTGCGCGCGGTGACCGGCGAGGAGCTGGCGGCATTGCTGCCGCTCGCTCGCGGTCCGATCCATCTGCATATCGCCGAGCAGGTGAAAGAAGTGGAGGCCTGCCTGGCCTGGTCGGGGCAGCGCCCGGTGCAATGGCTGTACGAGCACGCGGCGGTCGATGCGCGCTGGTGCCTGGTGCATGCCACGCATGTGCTGCCGGAGGAAGTGAATGCGATCGCCGCCAGCGGCGCGGTGGTCGGGCTGTGCCCGATCACCGAGGCCAATCTCGGCGATGGCCTGTTCCCGATGCAGGCATTCGTGCAGGCCGGCGGGCGCTTCGGCGTCGGTTCCGATTCCAACGTGCTGATCGATGCCGCCGAGGAACTGCGCCTGCTCGAGTACGGCCAGCGGCTGAGCCTGCGGGGCCGCAACGTACTGGTTTCCGGCGGCCAAACGTCCAGCGGCCGGCATCTGTTCCAGGGCGCGCTGACGGGCGCGGCGCAGGCGCTGGGAACCCTGTCCGGGCTACAGGTCGGCGCCGCCGCCGACCTGGTGGAGCTGGATCCACGGCATCCCGCGTTGGTGGCGCGCGACGGCGATGCCTTGCTTGACAGCTGGGTGTTCGCTGCGCGTAATGGCGCGATACGTTCGGTGTGGCGGGGAGGCAAGCAGTTGGTAAGCGAAGGACGCCATTCCCGCCGCGATGAGATCGCCACGCGGTTCGCGCAGGCCCTGGGCCGGATACGCGCCGCATGACCCTTGTCGCCA
>JAATFS010000371.1 GCA_015655035.1 Lysobacterales bacterium
CAGGCGATAATGCGGGCCTTGGCGAGGCGATCTCCGGTTCCGTGAAGGACACGGTGGCGCGTGCGCTGCAGCGGCGGTTCGGCGCGGCGGCAGGCGATGGGCAAGAATCCGGGCATACACTGCCGGCCAATATCGATCCGGCGCAGGAACGCGGCGGGGACTACGATCCGGCTCAGGCCGGGTCCCAGGGCCAGGTACGGCCACCTTCACAGTAACGGCGAAAGCCGAAGCGGAGAACGCGCAACATGTGTGGCATCGTCGGTATCGTCGGCAACCAGAATGTGGCCGCGCAGCTTTATGACGGCCTGGCTGTTCTGCAGCATCGTGGCCAGGACGCCGCAGGCATCGCCACCGCCGACGGCACGCGTTTGCGCGTGCAGAAGGCCAATGGCCTGGTCCGCGATGTCTTCGACGAGAAGCGCATGGCGGTACTCGAAGGCCGGGTGGGCATTGCCCATTGCCGCTATCCGACCGCTGGCTCGGAAGGCATGGACGAAGCACAGCCGTTCTACGTCAACTCGCCATATGGCATCGCGTTGGCGCACAACGGCAACCTGATCAATACCGAGGCGTTGCGCAAGCAGGTGTTCGAGGCCGATCGCCGCAACATCAACACCGATTCGGACAGCGAAGTGCTGTTGAACGTGTTCGCCTACGAACTCGACGCTCAGCGCATGCTGACCCCGGAGTCGGCCATTCGTGCGGTAGCCGGCGTGCATCGCCGCTGCAAGGGCGGCTACGCGGTGGTCAGCGTGGTACTGGGCCTGGGCCTGGTGGCGTTCCGCGATCCGCACGGCATCCGGCCGCTGGTGCTGGGCAAACGCGAACATGCCGAGGGCGACGAATACATCGTCGCCTCGGAGTCGGCAGCGCTGGATATCCTCGGCTTCCAGCGCGTGCGCGACGTACTCCCGGGCGAGGCGCTGGTGATCACCGCGCGCGGCGAGCTGTTTTCCGAGGTCTGCGCCACCAACACCGACCACACCCCGTGCATCTTCGAGTACGTGTATTTCGCCCGTCCGGATTCGATGATCGACAACGTGTCGGTGCACAAGGCGCGCATGCGCATGGGCATGAAGCTGGGCGAGAAGATCCTGCGGCTGCGTCCGGACCACGACATCGACACCATCATTCCGATCCCGGACACCTCGCGCGATGCGGCGCTGGAAATGTCCAATGTGCTCGGCGTGAAGTACCGCGAAGGCTTCGTCAAGAATCGCTATATCGGCCGCACCTTCATCATGCCGGGCCAGGGCGAACGGGTGAAGTCGGTGCGCCGCAAGCTCAATCCGATCCACCTGGAATTCCGTAACCGGGTGGTGCTGCTGGTCGACGATTCGATCGTGCGCGGCACTACCAGCCGCCAGATCGTGCAGATGGCCCGCGATGCTGGGGCGCGCAAGGTCTACCTGGCATCGGCCGCGCCGCCGGTGCGCTATCCCAATATCTACGGTATCGATATGCCGGCCGCCGAAGAGCTGGTGGCGCATGGTCGCAGCGAGCAGGATATCCAGGAATTCCTGGGTTGCGACTGGCTGATCTACCAGGACCTGGACGATCTGGAGACGGCGGTGCGCGAGGGAAATTCCGAGCTCAAGCACTTCGACTCGTCGTGTTTCAACGGCGAATACACCACCGGCATCGAGCCGGGCTACTTCGAGCGCATCCAGCAGTTGCGTTCGGACGAAGCGAAGAAGAAGCGCCGCGCCTGAGGGGCGGCGCAATGCCTGCGATGATGGCGGTGAAGACTGTCCGATACGCGTCGTTGTTCGCGGCGGCACAAGCCTGCCTGGCGACCGCCGATCCGATGGAAAAGGTCGCCTTGACGCAGCATTGCGCCGGCGCGTTCGCCGCAGGCGAGCTGGGCCTGCCGCAGGACGCAGCCGCACCGGAGCCGATCGGCATGCCCGGCCGTCCACCACGGCCGGGGCTGGTGCACCCGCGCGAGCTGCCACGGCGGGGGCTGGGTAGCGCCGAAGGACGCGCCGCCTTCATCCATGCGATCGCGCATATCGAGCTCAATGCCATCGATCTGGCCTGGGATGCGGTGTATCGTTTTCGCGGCTTGCCCGATGGCTTCTATGCCGACTGGGTAGCGGTGGCCAACGACGAATCCCGGCATTTCGTGCTGCTGCGCGATCGCCTGCGTGCCCATGGTCACGAGTACGGTGATTTCGATGCGCACAACGGCTTGTGGGAAATGTGCGAGAAGACCGCGCACGACGGGCTGGCGCGCATGGCGCTGGTACCACGGGTGCTGGAAGCGCGCGGACTGGACGTCACCCCTGCGATGATCGTGAAGCTGCGCGGGCTGGGCGACGCGGCCACCGCCGACGTACTCGAACTCATCCTGCGCGAGGAAGTGGCGCATGTCGCGGCGGGCTCGCGTTGGTACCGCTGGTATTGCGAGCGTGCCGGGGTCGAGCCGCGTGCGCGCTTCAGTGAACTGCTGCTGCAGTACGCCGGTGGCTATCTGCATGGTCCCTTCAACATCGAAGCGCGCCTGCTGGCGGGCTTCGACGAGGACGAACTGGCCAGCCTGGTGGAACAGGCCGCGTTATCGCGGTGACGGCGAGTAGCGGTGCGGTTGCCCGGATCAGCCGGAAGGGGTCTGCAATGAGCGCTGGATCATCGCAGGGAGCTCCGCACCATCGATCGGCTCGCCAAACAGGAATCCCTGGGCCTGGTCGCAGGCCGCGCTGCCGATCTGTTCCAGCTGCGCCTGCGTTTCCACACCTTCGATCACCGTGGTGATGCCGAGCCTCGAACACAGATTGGCGACCGCGTGGATGATCGCGTTGCCGTCATGTCCGTTGCCCAGGTTCTGGATGAAGGAGCGGTCGATCTTGACCTTGTCGAACGGGAAGCTGCGCAGATAGCCGAGCGAGGAGTACCCGGTTCCGAAATCGTCCATGACGATCGACACCCCGGCCAGCTTCAGCTGCAACAGGCTGGC
>JAATFS010000489.1 GCA_015655035.1 Lysobacterales bacterium
CGATCGAACAGCCCGAGCAGCGTGCGGAGATCCTCGGCCCGTATCTCAACATCGCACTCGATGCGCAGGGCCAGCCGACCAAGGCATTGCAAGGCTTCGCCGCCAAGACCGGACTGGACTGGACGGCGCTGGAACGCACCACCGATGCCAAGGGCGAGCGCTTCGTTCACCGCTCGGTGACTCCGGGTGCGCGGACCGCGCAATTGCTGCCGGAGATCGTGCGCGAGGCGATCGCGGCGATGCCGATTCCCAAGCCGATGCGCTGGGGCGACCACGCCTATGCGTTCGCGCGGCCGGTGCATTGGCTGGTGCTGTTGCTGGGCAGCGACGTGGTCGATGCCGAGCTGCTGGGCGTCAAGGCCGGGCGCGACAGTCGTGGCCACCGCTTCATGCACGACCAGCGCATATCGCTGGAGCAGCCGCAGGACTATGTGGACGCGTTGCGCGCCGCGTACGTGTTGGTCGATCCGCAGCGGCGGCGCGAGCGGATCGTGGCCGAAGTCGAGGCCGCCGCCGCACAGGCCGGTGGCCAGGCGCGGATCACCGACGACAATCTGGAGCAGGTGGTGAACCTGGTCGAATGGCCGTCGGCGGTGCTGTGCAGCTTCGAGCCTGCCTTCCTGGCGGTGCCGCAGGAAGCGTTGATCGAGACCATGGAGATCAACCAGAAGTTCTTCCCGGTCCTCGACCATGGCGGCAAGCTGACCGAGAAGTTCATCGGCATCGCCAATATCGAATCCAGGGACGTGGCCGAGGTCGCCAAGGGCTATGAGCGCGTGATCCGTCCGCGCTTTGCCGATGCCAAGTTCTTCTTCGACGAGGACCTCAAACAGGGCCTGGTCGCGATGGGCGAGGGCTTGGCCAGCGTCACCTACCAGGCCAAGCTGGGCAGCATCGCCGACAAGGTCGAGCGCGTGGCCTCGCTGGCCGAGGCGATCGCTGCCAAGGTCGGTGTCGATGCCGGGCTGGCGCGCCGCACCGCGCAGCTGGCCAAGAACGACCTGCAATCGCGCATGGTCAACGAGTTCCCGGAATTGCAGGGCATTGCCGGGCGCCATTACGCCCTGGCCGCTGGCGAGCCGGCGGACGTGGCACTGGCGATCGACGAGTCCTACCAGCCGCGCTTTGCCGGCGACGACATCGCACTGTCGCCGCTGGGCAAGGTACTGGCGATCGCAGAGCGCCTGGACACGCTCACCGGCGGGTTCGCCGCAGGCCTCAAGCCGACCGGCAACAAGGACCCGTTCGCGCTGCGGCGCAATGCGCTGGGGCTGGCGCGTACGGTGATCGAGAGCGGTTTCGACCTGGACCTGAAGCAGTTCATCCACGACGGCTATGCCCGCGTCAACACAGACGTGGCCTCGGCCATCGCCAGCCGCAAAGCGCAGGCCGCCACGGCGGCCTTGGCCGCTGGCGCAGACGTATCTACCGCCCAGTCGGGCAGCGCAGCGTTCTCCAATAAAGAACTGGCGGAGATCTACGACTTCATCCTCGAGCGCCTGCGCGGCTACTACGCCGACAAGGGCGTGCCGACCACGCACTTCAATGCCGTTGCCGAGTTGCGGCCGTCCTCGCTGTACGACTTCGATCGCCGCATCGATGCCATCGGCATCTTTGCCAAACTGCCCGAGGCCGAGGCGCTGGCAGCCGCGAACAAGCGTATCCGCAACATCCTGCGCAAGGCCGATGGCGAGATTCCCGCCGGGGTGGACCCGGCGCTGTTTGCCGAGCCGGCCGAAGAGGCGCTGGCCGAGGCGGTGGAAGCGGCGATCGGCGATACCGGCGGCGCACTGCACCAGCACGACTACGTGGCGGTGCTGGAGCGGCTGGCGCGCTTGCGCCCGCAGGTGGATGCGTTCTTCGACGGCGTCATGGTCAATGCCGAAGACCCCAAGCTGCGCGGCAACCGGTTGGCCCTGCTTACCCGCCTGAGCGAGCGCCTGGGCAGCGTGGCCGCAATCGAACATCTGTCCAACTGAGTGCGCATGCCCCTCTCCTCGCCAGGGAGGGGGGAAGCGGCGGCGGGACAGGTTCGCGATGGCCGAACGCAGGGCGCCCCGGGCGCTTCTCGCGAAGCGAAAGATCACGCGTATCGACACCCCATTAACAGCCTCGCGGAGGCATCCCGGTATCCTCGCCCCATGCGATTGAATCCCCTGACCCTTCCCGTCCTGCTGGTCATCTGCGCCGCTGCCGGCACCGCGCAGGCGCGCGGAACCATCGACAAGGTCGAGATCAAGGGCCTGGACAAAGGCAACGACGCGGCGATGATCGAGAACATCGAGGTCTCGTTGTCGCTGTATCAATCGGTGGGCAAGGAGCAGGGCGAATCGCGGCTGGAATACTTGCTCAGCCAGGCCGAGACTCAGGCCCGCGAGGCGTTGGAACCGTTCGGCTACTACGCTCCCAGCATCGACATCCAGGCCCCGCGCAGCGGCGAGCACCTCACCGTGGTGATCACCGTGGACAAGGGCGAGCCGGTGCGCGTGCGCCAGTCGCGGATCACCATGGCCGGCTGGGCCGACCAGGACCGTTATCTGACGCGGGACCTGGAGCAGTTCCAGCCCAAGGCCGGGGAGATCTTCAACCATCCCAACTACGAGGCCAGCAAGGTCCGGATCACCCGGCGCCTGGCCGAGCGCGGCTACTTCGACGCCGACTTCACCCAGCGCCGGGTGGAGATCACCCGTGCCGATCACGCCGCCGACATCGACCTGGCATGGGACAGCGGCCGCCGCTACGACATGGGGCCGGTACGCTTCCAGTACGACTACTTCCGCGATGGCCTGTTCGACCCGCTGGTGTACTGGGAACAGGGCAGCTATTACCACGAAGGCAAGCTGGACCGGCTGCGCGAATCGCTGACCAAGCTCGACTACTTCAGCACCATCGACATCCAGCCGGTACCGGAGCAGGCCGATGACCAGGGCCAGGTGCCGATCGACGTCAAGCTGACGCTGGCCAAGCGCACCATCTACACCGCCGGCCTGAGCTATGGCAGCGAAAGCGGGCCGGGTGTGCGCGGCGGCGTGGCGCGTCGCTACGTCAACTCGCGCGGCCACAAGATGGACACCCAGCTGGACTTCGCGCAGAAGCGCAAGAGCCTGTCCACGTCCTACAAGATCCCGGCGTTTCGCTGGCTGGACGGCTGGTACGCCTTCACCGCGCGGCTGTACGACGAACAGACCGACTACATCGATCTGCGCAACATCAAGCTCAGCGCCGCGCGCAGCGGCCAGATCAACGAACACTGGACCGCGATCGCCTCGATCAATGCCCTGCGCGAACGCTGGGGCTACTACGAGGAAGGCAACGGCGAGGACGATGACGCCCCGCGCAGTTACCAGTACGCCACGCTGGTGTATCCGCAGCTGGAAGCCAACTACGTCAACGTCGACGAACGCACCTTCCCGCGCCGTGGCATCGCCGCGACCATGCAGTTGCGCGGCGGAATGGATGGCCTCGGCTCCGACGCCAGCTTCGTCCAGGCCTACGGCAAGCTGCGCTGGTTCCTGCCGGCCGGCGAAGACAGCCGCGTGATCCTGCGCGGCGAAGCCGGCAGCACCTGGACCAGCGACCTGGTGGCGATCCCGCCGAGCCTGCGCTTCTTCGCCGGTGGCAACGACAGCGTACGTGGCTACGCTTATCGTGAGGTCGGCCCGCGCCGTGGCAAGTACGCGCTCGGCGCCAAGAACGCGATGACCGTCAGCGCCGAATACGAGCGCTATTTCAACGGTGGCCCGTTCGGCGCGGCCGTGTTCGTGGACAGCGGCAGCGCCTTCGACGACAGCCCCGACTGGCACACCGGCGTCGGCTTCGGCGTGCGCTACAAGTCGCCGGTCGGACCGGTGCGCGTGGATATCGCACACGGCCTGGATGACCCGGACTCCCAGGTCCAGCTCTACATCGATATCGGAGCCAACCTGTGAGCGCGCCCGCGCCCACTCCGGCTCCACCGCCGCGCCCCCGGTTCTATCGGCGCCGCCGCTTCTGGATCGGCTCGGCATTGGCCGTCCTGGGCGTGATCGTGCTGCTGCTGGTCCTGCTGTATTGGCTGTTGCAGACCGTGGCCGGCCGCGACGTGCTGCTGGCGCAAGTGGTGGCCCGGCTGCCGGCCGGCTCTACCTTCACCTGGGGCAAGGTCGAAGGCCCGCTGGCCGGTCCCTTGACGCTGCGCAACGTCGATTTCCGCTACCAGGACCTCCGCTTCACCGCCGCGCGCGTGCACCTGGACCCGGACATCCGCCCGCTGCTCGGGCGCAAGTTGCGGCTGGACGCATTGGAACTGAGCGACGCTTCGCTCGAGCTGGGCAAGAGCGACGACGAACCGTTCAAGCTGCCGAGCTGGCCGGAGTCGCTGCCGCAGATCGAAGTGCCGCTGGCGATCCAGGCAGACCGCATCGTCGTGGACAACCTGCGCGTCACCCAGTTGCAGCAGC